>JAQYLW010000067.1 GCA_028719825.1 Spirochaetales bacterium
CGTACAGGCTATGTGGACGGATCAGTCCCCTATAGTTATGCCTGTTATAACACGAGAGCATTATACTCTTAAGGGTTGGAGTACAACAGGAGAAGGTCAAGGAATAAGCGGAGAATACATAATCAATGCTGATGAATTGGAGACAGCAGGTTATTCTGTTCTTTATAAGGCAATATGGGAGCCTAACGTATATAAATTAACTTTGGACGACGATAATGCAACATCACCTTCAGTGGGAAGCATATATTATATTTACGACAAGGGTTGGTTTAATGATGAAAAAGGACTAAGCGCCTTTACGGGAATGGCCTTGCCGGAAAAGAAGTGGCAAGTTAAATTTAAACCGTTCCTCGATGCAACTGGTATAATTGAACGGAGTTCAAACTGGTCATTTGGAGGATATGCTACAACAGGCGAATCCCCTGTTTCCTACATACTTAACGACGGCACTATCAGAAACGGAGCAACGCTAACATCCAATGCAGCTGTTAAGGCAATATGGGATAATCAAAGTGAGATTAATATCCCAATAACGGCAGAAAGAGAAGGCTTTGTTTTTGACAGATGGCAGAAGGACGGGAAAATCGTTACATCACCGTATTATCCGCAAAGCAACGGCGAAGTTATAGAGGGGATATGGGTAGATGCACATACATTAAACAATTCAGCATACACTTTTGAAGGCGGAGGATATGTGCTTGATTCTTTTGATAAAGCCGCTTTAAGCCTTAATAACAACTATGCTATTCCTTCAACTTACGATGACGGAGTTAATGGCAGACATAAGGTTGTCAAGATAAAGGGGGATGCAAGCACCGACAGTCCATTTAAAGAGAGTAGCAATCTTACTTATATAAACATACCTGATACTATTGACAGCATACCTGTAAGCGGATTTAGAGATTGCATTAATCTTAGAAATGTAGTACTTCCGTCAACATGTACTAATATCGGAGACAATGCTTTTTCCGGTTGTGTCGCTATTGAAAGGATAATATTCAAAGGGACAAAAGAGCAGTGGAAAGCAGTTGCACGAGGTGCAGATTGGCATTCGGGAGTTGTTAATACAGCTGTTGTTGAATGCTCAGACGGCAATATAGAAATTGATGCATCTTTAACAAGTGTATAAATTTTATATCCGCAATTGTACGATTAGGGGTGAAAAATATGTATGAATTAAAATCCATGACAATGTCAGACGGGCACATTTCATATTACCGTGCGTGGACTGATGTGAACAAGAATTGTGACAAAAAGATTAATATGTTCATAGTTCACGGTATGGCAGAGCATTCTCTCCGTTATGATGAATTTGCAACATTTCTGAACAACAACGGCATTGCCGTGTATGCCTTAGATTTACGCGGATTTGGCAAAACAGGGGAAGGTAAAGAAAGAGGATGGTATGCCGAAAAGAACGGATGGATGAGAACTGCGCTTGATGTTATAGAGCTTGTTCATGACGTTAAAAGTACTCAGCCTACCTCAGTTGCTGTTTTGTTTGGACACAGCATGGGTTCATATTTATCACGCCAGATTATATCATCATTCCCCAACGAATTCGCCCTTGCCATTATTTGCGGAACAGGCACTCCCGGAGCGATGATAAGAATATTCGGCCGCCCTCTTACCCGTTTTGAGAAATTTCGTATAGGGGCAAAAACTCCGTCTAAGCTCATGAACAAGTTGAGCTTCGGCTCGTTTAATAAACCATTTGAAAAAGAAACAGACAACCCTACGGGCTTTGAGTGGCTTAACAGAGATCAAAATGAAGTTAAAAAATATATAGATGATCCTGATTGCGGTGATATTTGTACAGCCTCATTCTTTTATGACTTTATAAAGGGAATGTGTATAGCAACAAGCAATAAGGCGGTGCACAGAGTAAATAAAGACATCCCGTTGTTTTTTATTTCAGGCGATAAGGATCCTGTAGGCTCATTTGGAAAGGGAGTAATAAAAGCAGCTTCCTCATACAAGAAGGCCGGTGTAAAGAGTGTGAATATAAAGCTGTATCCTGATGCTCGTCATGAACTTGTTGTAGAGTTGTGCAAGGATGAAGTGTTTAATGACGTGTTAAGTTTTATAAAGTCAAATGTATAAGTTTAAAAGGCTGATACAAATTGTCTATTGTTTTTTTACGGAAACTATACGATTTGATAAGTGCATAAATTTTATAAAAGAAGTACGCAATTCCTTTGTAGACAACGCCATTACTAAAACATCCTCAAGTTTTATCTATTACACTCTTATTGCTGTTGTTCCGTTTTTTGCTCTTCTTATACCGATATTGGATACACTGGGTTCGGTATCTGTTTTTTACGATATGATAGAACGGTTTTTTTCAACTATAGTAGGTAATGAACATGCTCATGTTTTGGCATCATATCTTGCGTCGTATACCAAGAATGCCGTGTCTTTGGGGATAGTAAACACCACGGTTTTCTTTTTCTCGTCAATATTGTTGATTAATCGAATTTTTGTAGCAATTAACGGTATCTATAAAGCACCATATAACGGCAAACATGAAAATCTGTTGAAAAGATTTTTTTCGTACATGGTGTTTCTTGTACTATTTATAATCTTTTTGAGCATATTTGTTTTTTCTATAAACAGCTTTATCAGTGCTTTGGATAAGGAATTGGAATATATATCCCTTTCATGGATAAATCGTTTAATCGGGAGCAGAATATTCAAGTTAGTGGCTATTTTCTTTACTCTGTACGGTATGATTTGTTTAATTCCCAAGGTTTATGTCAGCAGTAAATATGCAATTATAGGCGCTTTGTTTTCAGAAACAGGCATTGTGCTTCTAACTCTATTGTTAAGACTTTTTGTTAATGTAATATTTCGTAAATCTTCAATAATTTACGGTTCCGTTGCATCAGTTCTTGTTTTCCTGTTTTGGCTGTACTGGGTGTGGACAATTTTCCTTTTAGGAGTGAATATTTCATACGTTGCACAGTATCATCCGGAGAAGAGCAGCGAAAGGATAGCGAGTATTTCCGATACAATAGCTAACATGGCCAACTTCATTTGTCTTATAGCAACCTCGTTTAAGAATGGAAGTGGCGGAGTAAAACTGAGTACTGCATCACAGGTGTTGAGATTGCCATCTTATGAGGTTATATACATAGCAGATCAATTTGTAAGTGCAGGGCTGATATATCCTGTTGGAAAATTAAAAAACAGAATATATTGCTTATCGCTTCCGCCCGAAAAAATCTCCGTTTATTTTATTTTGGATATCATAATAGGAAATAATGAAAATTCTGAATATGGGGCAGAACTTGTAGCAAGTATCAAAGAACAACTTTCACATAATTTTTCTAAAGTAACGCTGAACGATATTATAGGTTAATTATTAATACATCCTTTTTTGGAAAATTCACATCCGCAATACTGTTGGCGATACAGGTTTAATTCACGTGCTAATTTGCACGAAACGGCAAAGCCATCTTTTTTCTTAAAGTCGTCCTTTACAAACCCTTGATATTGGTCAAATGCACTAAAAACCTTATTGGAATTTTTAAAGCGTGAAACGGTAAGGGAGGTGGAAAAATTGCCTATACCGAGTTTATCGCTCATTTGTTTGGTCAACTCCGCATTAAGCGCAAAGCAAACATCACATCTTTTGCCGCCCTCATTTTCGCCTTCAAGGCCCTTAATACGTGATAAAAATTCATCATGTGGCGTATAGCCGTCTATTATCTTAAGCCCGTAGTGCTCTGCACAAATATGGGCATTTTTTCGTCTTAACTCCCGTTCTTGTTCATCATGTATATTGGGGTTGTCAAAAAACAGGACGGGTTTTATTCCTTTTTGAAAGAGGTTGTTTATACATGCCGTAGCACATGGACCGCAACATACATGCAAAAGATAATCCATTAATACTCCGTATCGTCATACAGGGATAAAGGCAGCACTTCCTCGTATTTCATAACATACTTTATGTAAATCATAAGGCGTCGAGTAGCCTCTACAACATAATCCGAAAAGCGATCCATAGGTATTTTAAGGCTTCCGTGAATACATTCGCGGAACGAGCCTATTAATCCGTTTAATACGGTAATAATCAAAAAATTGAATAATTGCCCATCAGCAATCTTTTCCTTTATTTCATTAAGGGAGGAATCTTCGTTTGCTATGCGGACAAAGCGTGCTATTACTCTTCTTATAAATGCATCGGCGTAGCGAGTTTTTTCAAGCTTTTTAAATAAAGCCAGGTTGTTGGAGATGATTGATGTGATAGCATTAATGTGTTTAATCGGTGAATTTAAAATATCGTTAAATGGTGTATTATATATTTCTTCAAGCAATTGGTTTGTTATGCTCTCATATGCATCTTTTTCCAATTCTTCTATGGAAGAATAGTAAGCATAAAAGGTTCCTCTGTTGATGTTAGCCCGTTTTGCTATTTCAACAATTCTAATATCTTTATGCTCCTTCTGATTTTCCGCAAGCAATTCAAGATATGCATCTCTAATCTTACGTTTGCTTTTAAGCGAGGCTTTGTTTTCCTTCTTTTCAGGAATATTTTGTTTTCCCATATTCAGTTTATTATAGTGACGCATTTTAATAAAATCAACAAATTGTACAATAATCTTTAACAATCTGTCTAAAATTTATTGACTTTTATACAATATGTATGTAGTTTTGATTGCATGAAAAAGACTAAGAGTCAAATAATTAGAAAAACTATACTGTATTTAGTTACGTTTATAATTCTTGGCGGAGTAACATACGGTATTATAATGTGGAACATGCACAAACAGCCTGATGCGTTTGAAAGACAGGAAGTAATTGTTAGCGTTGTTAAGCCTGTTGAGAGAAATATAGACGAAGTTATAACAATATCCGGGTATGTTGAATCAAACCTTATGGCTCCGGCAGTATCATTTGTTAACGGAAGAGTTGTAAAGCTGAATGTTGAAGCCGGGGATATGGTTAAAAAAGATGATATTATAGCAAGTATATCACCTGCAAATTATGCCGATATCAAGGCACCTGAAAGCGGAATGGTGCTTACCGTAGCAGCAAAAGAGGGAGATATGGTACAAGTTGGAACGCTTGTTGCGGTAATAGGAGATCCCAAAGATAATTGCGTAAATGCAGATGTTCCGGAAAAATATTCAAACATAGTTAAAATTGGTCAAAAGGCTGTTATAACTCACAAGGATACGGGCAAAAAATATAACGGAGAGGTTACACGTATTGAACCATATGTTAATCCTAAGAACAAAACATTTAAGGTAAAAATAAACATAGATAATTTATCTGATGATGAAGTTTTGATGGTTGGAAGCTCTGTACGCACGGATATTATATTAAATGAACATAAAAACGTGTTTTCAATTCCAATCTCATGTTTAAACTCATCGGATCTCTTATATTCCGTAAAAAATGGTGTAGTGGTAAGTGAGGAGACCGGAGATCTTATAATGGATGAAAATTATGTTATGGTCCAAAGCGAAAAGCGAAATACGGAATTTATTATCAGAGGACAGAATAGAGTATTCCCGGGACAAAGGGTGAAAACACAGGATTATAAGGATTCTCAACATGAGTAAGCTATCCCATTTTGCAGCGGATCATCCGGCTATTATTAGTATTCTTCTTATCACGGTTTTAGTTTTTGGCGGAATAAGTCTTATGGGGTTGAATACATCCTTGATGGCAGATTTGTCTCTTCCGCAGATTTTTATCCTTTCGATATATCCGGGTGCATCTCCGGAAGACGTGGAGAACGATGTATCAAAAGTAATAGAGGATGCCCTTGCCGTTGTTCCGGGGCTTAAAAATATTACTTCAACATCAGGCGGCTCTTTGTCGGTTGTAAAGCTTATTTTTCAGGATGGAATTGCTCCCGAAGATAAAATAGATGATGTAAGATATAAGGTTGATAACCTTAAAAGCGACTTACCTCCGGGATTGCAGGGAGATCCATTGGTAATCATCGGAGATTCATCAATGCTTCCGGTTATGACATTTAGTATTTCAAACGAAGACAGTGTCAGAGCCTACGACTACCTTAATAACAAAATAAAACCGCGTATTACAAAGATACCGGGAGTGTCCGGTGTACATGTTGTCCCTGATGGAAGCAAGAATATTAAGGTTACGCTCAGATTGGACGATCTTGCCGAAAAAAGCATTAGCCCAATTGCCGTTTATCAGGTTTTGCAGGCAGGGAACGTGTCTTATCCTTTAGGGGAATCATCTTACAACAACAGAGGAGTCGGATTCAGATATAAAGGAACATATGAAGACATAGGCGACATAGAAAATATGGTTGTCGGAGAAAACAACGGCACCTTAATTCGCCTAAAAGATGTGGCAGATGTTGTGCCTGATGCAAAAGATGATCTGAATAATGTAAAGGTGGACGGTAATAACGCTTTTTATGTTGAGGTTCAAAAAAGATCAGACGGAGATGTTGTTACTATATGTAAAGAGGTTAGGAAAATCCTTGACGAAGTAGATAGAGAAACGGATAAGGCTCTTAATATCCGCATTCAGCAGGATGATTCTACTGTTACAAATAATTCTATTAAGAACGTTGTAACCTCCGGAATTCTTGGTGCAGTTATGGCGGTGATTGCAATATGGCTCTGTCTTGCAGATTCAAAGGCAACATTGATTATCGGAGTAACAATTCCGCTATGTATTGTAATTTCCATTATTCTTTTGGCAGTTTCCGGAAGAACCATTAATATCATGACTACAACAGGTATGGTGGTTGGGCTTGGTATGGTGGTTGACGGCTCGATAGTTATGCTTGAACAGATATACAGATATCTGGGAACTTATAAATACACAATAAGACAGGCAATAGTTAAGGGATCTGATGAAGTAGCTGCATCAATTTTAGGATCTGTTCTTACAACCATAGTTGTATTTGTGCCTATAATTACTCTAAAGGGAATAGTTGGTATTATCCTTTCCGATGTTGCGCTAACGCTTATGTATAGCATGATTGCTTCTCTTATTGTGTCAATAGTAGTAATACCATTCTTAATTAAGGCTCTTAGAAAGGATGGGGAAAATTTACCGCAACACATCCATGTAAATAATTTCTTTGCAAAACTTGAAAAAGGTTATAGGGTAGTTATCAAATGGTGCATTGACAACAGAAAATATGTTTTGATAGTTGCTATAATTATTCTTGTATTATCCGTTCTGTTAATTCCTATGTTGGGAGTATCGTTTATTCCGTCTATGGACCAAAGCAATTTTTACATAAAATGTAAGCTTCCATATACATACACAAAGGAACAAACGCATAATGAAGCAAAAATGGTTGAAAACTATCTGAACACCACATATGCAGGTTTGATAGACAACTATGTAGCTACAATAACTGTAAGTTCAGAAATGCTCGAACAGGGTGGAAGAAATACATTCTCGTATCACGTTGTTTTTAAAACAAAGGATGAGGTTAAGCGCGAGCCCATACAGCATTACATAAAGACTGTTCAAAGCGATTTGAACAGTTTGATTCCTGATGGTGAAATAAGCGTAACAAACGGCGGTTTTGACAACCTTGTCGGATATATATCTGACGGAGGAGGCTGGGGAATGACGCTTTCAGGGGAAGACATGGACGAACTGCTTACAACGGCAGAACGTTTAAAGGCTCATCTTGAAAAACATCCTGAAGTCATGCTTGCCACTATTTCAACAACATATGATAACAGAGATGCTATATTTAATATTAATCATGACAGCCTTTCTTCACTTGGGGCAACATCTATGGAAGCAGGACTTGATGCACTTCTGCTGTTTAGAACAACAGATGTTGGTAAATTCAGCTCAACACAAGGAGACAGATATAATATCAGCATAACAAGTGATGCTGCCGATACACCTATAACAAAACAAGTTCTGTCATCCTTGGAAGTAAAATCCCTTAGTGGCGAATATGTGAATTTCGATACGTTGGGAGAGCTCCTTGAAGAAAAAACCCTAACATCAATAGACAGAAAGAACAGAGTACGTAATATTGCTATAAGGGCAAATCTCACATCTTCAAACACAGCTAACGTTCAGCGATATATGAGGGAATATCTTGAAGAAAATCCTCTTCCAGACGGTGTCAGCAAAGAAGCTGGAGGAATTATGGAATTGCTTGGAGATTCTATAGGACCTTTGATGCAGGCTGCTCTTATTTCAATATTCCTTGTTTATGTTGTTATGGTTATTCTGTTTGAGAGATATCGACAGCCGCTATTGATAATGGGATGTATTCCGTTCTCGCTTGTTGGTATCATTCTAGCACTTGTTGTGTTTAGAACAGAGTTTTCAATTATTGTTGTTCTTGCATTGGTTGCGCTTTCCGGAACAGTGGTCAACAATGGAATTATTCTTATTGACTATACTAACATGGAACGTTATAAACGACGTGAATGTAAGGCAAAAGGACTTGATGAAAGCATTCTTGACGAAGTTGAATGTAATATTACGGGTAAGGAATACAGAGATGTGTATCTTGATCAAGAATGGGAGTTGAATACGCTTAAGAATGTAATTATAAATTCAGCCGCTTCGCGTATCAGACCTATTCTTATGACGGTTACAACCACGATGTTTGGAGTTATACCTATGGCATTTGCCACAGGAGAAGGTGCGGAATTAAACGCACCCATAGGTCAGTGTATGATGCTTGGTCTTTTAATAAGTACGGTTGTTGCTTTTGTGACCATACCTATTTTGTACTATATGACAGAAGCTCATGTCATAAAATCTAAAACTAAAAAAGGGGATAAAATGAAAAAGAAAAGAATTCATTTAACGGCAATCGGCTTGATATTATCACTTATCGCACTTGTTGGTTGCTCGTTTAATTTTGATGCTGGAGTATCAGGGTATGTATATGAAAAGGACGATACCACGCCATATGTAAATGCCTATGTTTACGCTTATACATCCAAAAGCGAAAGGGATAGCGACTACAACAGGTGGCTCAATATACAAAAAGGAGATGCATACGGCGATCTGGACCTAGACGGATATCCTAATAAAGACACCGCTCCGTTTACTCCCAACCCCGATTACAATGTTTTTTCAACTCAAACGGGAACGGACGGCTCATTTACAGTGAGTAAAATTGTATGGAATTCATCATCACCCGTGTGGGGTAAGGATAACGACAGAACAAAACTGTATATGATGTACTACAGTAAAGATGCAACCCTGTTAAAAGACAATCAGGTTTATTCTATAGTTTCCGGCAGCACAAATCAGGCAAAGATAAGAGCGAATCTCAAAAAATGCTTTATCACATTCCCCGGTGTTACGTCGTATATTCGCGATATGGGACCTAAGGAGGTTGATGAGGACATAAGAAAAGTTGAGGATGGAAGACCTCTTGATGACGGAAGAACACTTGCCCTATATGTTCATGATGCCAACTCTGGTAATGGATGGACTGAAATTAAATCCTATAAAACAACAGCGGCAACAGAAAACAGTCCTACATCAGGAGATACCTACTATACTCATGGTAATTTTACGTCTCTTGGCAGAAATGCACGCTTAAAGCTTATATATGACGACTCTGCAGACTATGGATATATTAAGTATTACATAGAGGATAAATCAGCAAATATTTCGGGGAATAAAGCAGATATGTATAACAACCGAAAGTTTACGAATTCATTTATAT
>JAQYLW010000068.1 GCA_028719825.1 Spirochaetales bacterium
AGAGTGCTTTTTATTATTATCTTATCCCCGTTGAAACAAGTACCTCGGCGGGTATTTTTTTGTTTTGCAAATATAACAATTATAACAAACTCAAACTTAATTATTGTGTTTTTCAAGAATTTCCATCAGATTTTCATATTCCTCTCTGCTTCTATAACCATGAATAACATATCCATGAAAATATCTGTTGAAGACTTCAAGAATACCAAGTAACTCGTTCATATCAGCATAATCACACTTAAGTATAAACTGCACTTTCGAGTTATACTTGTTATGTTTCGCTTCCCAACTCATATTAGAACTACTTTTAACAAATTGACAAAACTCTAGTGAAGAAAAAGCATTTATATCTACCGATAAAGAACCAGAACAAAGACAAATAGAGACAGGACCAGCAACATTTTTAGGTTCCTTAACATTCTTACAGTTGCAAACAGCATTCTGCTTACGTCCAAGACATAACAACCTATCATGCTCCATACCAACACAATACTGACAATAAATACAATCATATATTATATCTGCATAATACCTGCCCCGGAAACATCTTTGCAATAAAGGACAATTCTCAGCCCTTCGTGACCTACATATAATTCTATCAGCCAACGCAATATTGTCATCATGTATTTTTTTGCCAAGTTTTGAATAAATCCATCTTTTTTCCTTGCAAGGACCTAAAAGAATTTCCTTAAGTTCTTCCTTAGTAATAAGCCTATCTATATCACTCAAATCAATTTCAAGCGTAGAAACATCCTGTTCCTGAATCTTTTTAAGCTTAACATCGTCGACTTTATGTGTTACATATATCTCGACATACAGTTTATGCCCGCCAGATTCAATTGTAACATCAGGAATCACATCATCAAATTTCTTTTCAAGCATAACCTTATCAATATGGATATACTTGCCTTTAGAAACTACAACATTACCACGATTAGTATTTTCATATTTGACGGAAATATCAGGTACATACATCTCATCTGCTTCATCTAATATCTCTTTGGCAAGCAGATGAAGAGATGTCTGATATCCATAAGTACAATCCTGTTTGACATGATGAGCAAAATGATGAATAACTTTCTGTCCTTTTTTAGCTACCAGACGTCCTCCGCACTGAGGACAAATACAATTACAGGCGAGACCGCTAACAACATTATCGTCATCTATACCAACAATATTTCCGTTCCTAAACGCATATATCGGATGATCAAATCGCATTATAACACATTCCTTCTTAGACAGAAGATCTACCCAGATTCATTATACCACTTAAAGAAATAATCCTTAATGTCTTCCAATATTCAAAACATAAAGATATCTCTCAACATACATAAAAAATAAGAGCCATAACTTTTAATCAAATCACAGCTCTTATTTAAATTAACAAATTACTTTACGACAACAAAATTTTCTCTAACCTCTATAACTAACACATTGCTATAAAGTTCTGTTTTGCTTTTACATTAAGATTAACAGATTAGTTTACGGTTCTCAAGAACCGAAGCCCTGCCTTTTTAGTATCAACAATATTTATATTTATACTTTTCTTAGTTTTTATGTTGATATCAACAATAATTACATATCACCGTTTTGCCTAAAATCACTTAGTATCATATATAATTACTTAATATCAACAATAATTACATCAAAACACTAAGCAAATTTACTTGCCCTGCAAGTAGGCATCAATAGCCGCAGCAGCCTTCTTGCCAGCACCCATAGCACTGATAACAGTAGCTGCACCGGTTACAATGTCACCACCGGCAAAAACGCCGGGGATGGAGGTGGCACCAGTTTCATCGGCAACAATATTACCGCGCTTATTAACCTCCAAATCAGGAGTGGTATCCTTAATCAAGGGGTTGGGGCCTTGACCAATGGCCATAACCACCATGTCAACGTCTAATACATACTCGCTGCCAGGGATAGCCACAGGGCTGCGGCGTCCGCTAGCGTCCGCCTCGCCTAGCTCCATCTTCACGCACTTCAGGCCACTTACCCAGCCCTTTTCGTTGCCTTCGATGGCTACAGGGTTATTCAAGAGGCGCAGCTCAATACCCTCTTCCTTGGCATGGCCGATTTCCTCTTTACGTGCAGGCATTTCGTCCTCGCCACGACGATAAACGATG
>JAQYLW010000069.1 GCA_028719825.1 Spirochaetales bacterium
AATAACCGTGAAAAGCGGACGTGAAAACGAGGCTGTTGTTAAGGCACTTGTAAAAGCATTAAAGAGTGACAACGTCAAAAAATACATACAGGACACATATCCTAACGGAGAGGTTGTTCTTGTAAACTAATGAATCGTAAATATAAAAAAAAGGTGTAAGCCATGGGGTTTACACCTTTTTTTATCATATAATTTTTTATATAAATTTTTTCATATAATTATTTTTTTCCTGTACAGTATGCCATCATCGCCTATCATAGAAAACACAAGAGCCGAAGATTTAAAATTGACAGCTATACTTTTTTCACTCTCCCCAACTATTGGAATAATATTCTCTGTTACTTGTTTTACATTATTGCGCGCAAAGATATAGATTACATCATTTTTTTGTATCTTAGGAGCACGAAGGGTGTAAACATTGCCATTAACTTTATGTAAATAAAGACTTTCCAAGGCTTCAGGCATAACAAATTCTTCAGGTTCTGAAAGGGAAAATGTCACTTTCTTGGTTTTATCGGCACGCGCTATCTCTGCCGTCCACTCTCCTGAGATTTTATAGGGAAGAACAATATCGCCTATTGTGTAATACGTCTTATCACTTTCGGCCCCGGATGAACACACATCGCTCCACGTTAACAGCCCATCCGGGGAGGTTATGGTTAAAAACAAAACGTCATCCTTTGAAACATTGGCTGAAAAACCCACGTTTATCATTATGGAACCGGATTCATCATACACGTAATAAGCTTTAATGTCGTCTATAAAAAGATCATTTGCATTGCATGACATAACAATAAAAGCGAGTGTTATCAGTAATGCCTTAACGATTATTTTTTTAAACATCTTCAGTGTATAGGAGTTTGGATGCAACAGGTGCAGCATAAGCCTCAAGCACTTTTGTTCCCACACCCATCTTTAAGCTCTTGAATTTTTTAAGCTCTTCATCTTCGGAGAAAGAGCTGTATCTGTCCTTGAATCTATCTGTTTTGTTCACCTTGTCATAAGCGTAATAGTCAAACGGATACAGTTTATATATCATCCTGATGCGCTTTTCAAGCTCTGATGCAATTTCTTCAGATGAGGAAAACTCCCCTTCTAATGGAGAATCAAAGCTGATTGTAACGTGTCCCTTATACTTGCTTATTCCCCTAACCATTGAAACATAATCGTCTATTGGTCTTTTGATATGAGTTGTTGATAAAACCGAATTGATAATCTCTTTTGCCATACTTACGTCATTAGGGTTTTTTTCGTATGAAATTGCCATGGGAACTATGGATAGTTTCTTTACAAGCTCCGTGTAAGACAGTTCCTTTCTGTGCGAAAGAGAAAGCATTTTGATTATAGACGGGAATACCTTATCAACCCCGTCTTTAGCACGACCTGCAGTTCCTGCAATCCATATAGAGCTCTCTTTTGACGTAACAGTGTCATAGATATATGAAGACAGCTTTTTAGAAGCCTCATATTCCTCGCGTAAGTTAAGCCCCCTGAACACCTTTACACAGCCTAAAAGCCCAAAATAACTTGCCGCCTGTTGATTAATATATAAGTTTGACCCTGCCGTTGCCTGAACACACATTGTAGAGTTCTGCATGATTGTATTAACAAGAAATGCGCTGTCAAGGATTATATCTCTGTGGTTTGAAATAAAAACATGGGCATCGTTTACGTCAATACGCTCTATCCCCTCAACGGTTACTCCGTCTGTAGTACCAAAAATTACAAGAGGCATTATAAGACTTGTAACAAGAGTATGCTGAAAATCCTGCCAGCATTTAACCCCTCCTAAAAGAAAATAAAAGGTCCTGACAACATCATCGTAGCTTTTGTAAAGTAAGTGCAATTTTTCAGGATTTCTCTTTTCTGCACTTTTGTAAAGCGATAAAAGAATATGCTCTAAAAATTCAGGGTGGTCTTTGATATAAACTGCCCCATCTTTAGCTTCCCGTCCTGAAAGAGGGGCTATGTCTTTGTACATCTCTTTATCGGTCATTCTCACCTCTTTTATCCTCTATGGCAGGATTGGTATATCGTAAGTTTTTTCTCAGCCTGTGTTTTTTCAAAGAGCGCCTTACTAAAATAATTATTATCACTATCAATATCAGAACTATAAATATAACAACCATAAGAACAATCGAAAAAACATTAAGCGATGAAAACAGCTGAGACGGAAGAAGCGATGTATGTATATCACGCCTTGAATCGGGAGTGTAATTTCGCTCCGAGAGAACAGGTACATTCCCTTGTCCCTTGCTTAGGGAAGAAGCAAAAGCTATGGGAGCAAGCCAGCTTTTCATTTCCGATCCGTTTTTAAAATAAACTATACGCTGTTTATAATCCGTAATTTTTTGCCCGTTTTCATCACGTGGTGAGAATTTAATAAGCCCCTTTGAAACGTCGCTGACTGCACCTATCATTTCAAGCGTATATAAGTCAGTAACGCATTTATACATCTTGTTTTTTTCTACTTTTTGCCAAACTCCGTTTTCAAGTACTTCGGCATCATATACCTTGTTCAAAATCATTCTGGCCTTATTTGCCTTAAAGCGCAAGCCTGAAAACTGAAGATTTGCAGAACTCATAAAAGGTGAAAGCGATACGGCAACCTCTGCAGCTCTTATTATTTCTTTACCGGAAATATAAAAATCACACAAGGGATAGCCTGTTTTACCGTCTTTTCCATTGCCTAATGAATTGATAAGAAACACATCGCTTACTGTTATATTACCCTTGTAAATTGTATCTCGTATAAGACCTGTTGGAATTACGGCAACCACAGCCTTTTCGGGTGATTCTATGTTGTTGTTATACATATACAACAATGAATCCGCAAGCAGATTAGAAAGGGCTGTTTCCTCGGTTCTATAATCCAATGCGCTGTCAAGATCTTCAAAGTTTACCGGGCTGTACATAACAACATCATCAGATAAGAGTTTATAGTCGGAAAGATAGGTATTGTTGATAGCTTTTTTGTATTCCTCAATATTCTGTTTAATTTCCTCATCCTCTCTATATGAAGATGAGAGAGGAAACAGCTTATAGGATAAGCACTTCCACTCATTATCACCATCTTTTTCTAAACGTATGTAGCCAAGGTTTGCGCCATAACAACCGGATGCTGCTATAAAGGTATTATTTACCTTTATGGGTTCTGTAAGAACCGTATGTGAATGCCCCGAAATAATCAGGTCAATGCCCTGACATTTAAGGGCAAGCTGCTCGTCCTCTGATTGTTTTTTATCCTCTGAAGTACCGGAATGCGAAAGACAGATAATTATATCGGGATTCTCTTTGTTTTTTATATCCTCAACGGTTTTTTTTGCACTTTCTATAACAGGAAGATATTTGACCGCTGAAAAACGCGTGTACCTTTGCGCTTCTTTTCCCATAAGGGCAAAAACCGCTATTTTGGTTTCGCCACGTGTGATAATCTTATAATCGACAAGGGGCAGCTCGTTCAAAGGACTTTCATTGTAAATTGCGTTTGCCGATTTGAGAAACGTGATCTGTTTGCTCTCATCAGTGTTTTTAAGATACGTTTTATACATGTTCACAAACGCATCCTCGCCAAGGTCAAATTCATGATTTCCGAATGTTACGCCGTCGTATCCGATAAGCGAATAGCTTGTAAGTTCACATGCGTGCGATTCAAATATGGTTTGATAAAGCGTGCCCATTGAGAAATCGCCTGCATCGAACAACAACAGATTGGGATTGCTTTTTCTGATATCATCAACAAGTGTTTTAAGCGATGCAATGCCACCGATGAGTTCCACATCCCCGTTTTCGTTTATGGTTTTATACTTGTCTATATGCGCATGAAAATCATGCGTAAAAGCTATATCCAAACTCTTGTATGCAAAGGCGCATAAAGAATACATGGAAAGTAAAATAGTTAATAATAATCGTTTTAGGGCTTTCATAGCTTGTTTATCTCGTAGCCTTGCGGCGTGTCTTTTATGGAATACCCTAACGAAAGAATCTTATTTCTTATGCTGTCAGCTTGTTGGTAATCCTTTTGCTTTTTTGCATCAAGACGCTTTTCTGCAAGATCCTTAATTTCATCGGGTATAATCTGTGCTTCCTGTTTATCTTTACCGTCTAAAATATCTGTAAGCGAAAGAGAAAGAACCCTGTCTGTATCCCTTATAAACGCACATTTATCAACATCCGGTAAGGTTTTGTCCTTAACGACCTTTTGCAATACGGCAAGGCATACGGGCATGTTCATGTCTGAATATAAGGCTGCATTAAATTCGTTTGTATAAGCTTCAAGGGCTTTAGAATCAGATTGTGTTTGCCCCTGTGCATTTTTTGCAATTTCCCTTACGGCAGAGCGAAGCCTGTTAAGGGCATTCTGTGCACCGGAGAGCGCTTCATACGAAAACTGCAGCTGCTTGCGATAATGACAGCCTAAAACAAAATACCTGTAGGCAAGAGGGTCAAAGCCGTTATCCTTAAGCACTCCGAGAGTTAAAAAGGTACCGCTTGATTTGCTCATTTTGCCTTTCTCTGACAAAAGAAATTCTCCGTGCATCCAGCAGTTTACCCACTTATGCCCCGTTGCACCCTCACTTTGTGCAATTTCGTTGGTATGATGAACAGGTATTGCGTCAATTCCACCACAGTGTATATCAAAATGCTCACCAAGATATTTCATGCTCATTGCAGAGCATTCTATGTGCCAGCCCGGATATCCCGTTCCATAGGGAGATGGCCACAACATGGATTGATTTTTAAACTTGCTTTTGGTGAACCACAAAACAAAATCGTGCGGATTCTTTTTATTCTCATCAATTTCAACTCTTTCCCCTGCATTGAGCTTTTGCTTATCAAGCTGTGCAAGCTCTCCGTAGGTGGGGAATTTATCTATGCTGAAGTAAACGTTGCCGTTTGCAGTATAGGTATAACCGTTGTCCTCAAGTCTTTTAATAAGCGCAAGTATTTCGTTAATATGATCTGTTGCACGAGGTATGTAGTCGGCCTTTTGTATGTTCAGCTCTTCTTCATCCTTAAAAAAAGCATCCGTATAGAACTTGGCTATATCCCAAACGCTTTTTTTCTCCTTCTGTGCGGCTTTTTCCATTTTATCCTCGCCGCTGTCCGCATCATCGGAAAGATGACCCACGTCTGTTATGTTCATTACATGGCAAACTTCATACCCTGCTCTTTTAAACATCTTTTTCAAAACGTCTTCAAAAATAAATGTTCTGAGATTACCTATATGAGCATAGTTGTAAACCGTGGGTCCGCAGGTATACATCCCCACCTTGCCTTCAGTTATGGGAACAAACTCATCAACACTTCGTGTCAGAGTGTTATAAAGCATTATTTTAGGATACATAATATAGTTATTATACAATAATAACAAACTATATTTCTATAATAGTTCAACCCTGTCTATGGTGGGCATGGTTCTGATTGCCTTGATTATCTTTCTCATTTCGTTCTCATCGGCTGCCTCAAGAGTGAACGTACCGACAAGGGATACTCCGTCATCATCCTCAAGGCGTCCTTCAAGCAATTTACCGGAGCATCTTTTGATTGCGCTTTCAACCTCGGTAAAAATATCAAATATTCTTCTGGAAGTGATTCTGAACCTTTTTACAATGGCAGGAGTATCAACATCCCATTCAACATCGATAATTCTGGATTTGATTTCACTCATGTTGGGGAGATTTGGACAGTCGGCTCGGTGAACTATTATGCCCCTGCCTCGAGATACATATCCGATTATGGGATCTCCCTTAATGGGGTTGCAGCAATGGGCAAAGCTCACCATAAGATTTTTATCCTTCCCGAGTTTAAGGCCGGTCGATGATGAACTATGCTCTCTTGAACGGACTATTTCCTCATCCGAACCTATTATGTCGCTTTTTGAGGTTTTTTCTTCTTCCTTTCTTATCGGAGCTTTTACAACAAGGTTCTGCTGATACAAAATACTATCGTCGTTTTTATTCAGCCATGCTTTTATTTTGCGCCTTGCAGACGTGGTATGAGCATACTTTAACCAATTCTCGCGCGGATGTGCCTTTGCAGATGTAATTATCTCTATAACCGATGTGTTTTTAAGAGGTTCTGAGAGCGGAATAATCTTGCCGTCAGCTTTTGCGGAAAGCGTGGTGTTTCCGATTTCTGTATGGATGAAATATGCAAAGTCCAATGCCGTGCTTCCAAGAGGCAGTTCAACGCTTTTACCCTTTGGAGTAAACACCACAATGGTATCACGGAGCATATCGCCTTTTATCTCATCCATAAACGAATCGTTTTCTTTAATCTCAGCACTCCATGTGGCAAGGCGTGCCATAAGGCGCATGTAGCCTTCGTCGTTTGTATTCTTCGCTGCGCTTGAATCGGCAGACGACCCTGATGATGCCTTGTAAGACCAATGCGATGCAACTCCGAAAAGCGCAATTTCCTCCATTTGGTATGTACAGATCTGTATTTCCAAAACCGAAGCGCCGTTTGCAAGAACCGTTGTGTGCAAACTCTGATAGTTGTTTGCTTTCGGCATGGCTATATAGTCCTTAAATCTGCCCTCAACAGGCGGCCATATGCGATGAACAAGACCAAGTATCGTATAGCATTCGCTTATGCTTGAGCATATTATTCGACATCCGAGAACGTCGTATATCTCTCCGATTTCCTTACCTCGCCTGCGCATTTTGGTATAGATGGAATACGGGTGTTTAATACGCGTATGTATTTTGTAGTTTTTAATACCCTCATTATCAAGCGATGCACTTATGCGCTCCTTTGCCTCTTTTAAAAACTGCGTTCGCTCACTGAAATGCATTCGCATATGCTCATTTATCAGAATATAAACATCAGGATGCAGTATGCGCAGTGCTTCATCCTCAAGATCTGCCTTTAGCGCAGACATACCTAAACGGTCGGCAAGAGGCGCAAAAATGTCAAGGCACTCCATAGCAATTTCACGAGCCCTGTACGGTAACAAAAACTGGAGAGTTCTCATGTTGTGCAGCTTATCGGCAAGCTTAACTATAATTACGCGAGGATCCTTGCTCATGGCAAAAAACATTTTACGTATTGTTTCGCTTTCGGCTTGCGATGAGCTTTTAACCTGTATTGAGTCAATTTTTGTTACACCTTCAACTATGGTTGCAACAACAGAAGAAAACTCTTTTTCCAAAACAGCATAGGTGTAAGGCGTATCCTCAAGAACATCGTGAAGCAGGCCTGCACACACAGATGGGGCATCCATATCCAAGCCCACAAGAATACCGGCAACAGCTATAGGATGAATTATATAGGGCTCTCCTGATTTTCTAAGCTGTGCCCCATGAGCGCTATCTGCAAAGCAAGCAGCTTTCATTATCAATTTTTTGTCCGAAGGGGCATAGCCTGAGAGGGTTTTTTCAAACTCATCAATGAGATTTTGATGCAGGCATTCAATTGTAGCCGTATTGCTCATAACCCCTCCTCCCTAATTATTACATAAAAAAACCGCTTAATATAGGCGTTGTTATAAATGTACCTATTGTTGAACCTATTGATGTTAGTATAAAGACCAAAAATGTGTGCAGAACTCTGTTTTTAAACCACCCTTTAACAGAGGAAATATCATCTGTTACGCTTTCAACATCCCTCACTTTGGGAGGACGAAGCTTTGCCTCAACAAACCCCGTTATCATACCTACGCCCAGAATAGGAGTAAGAACTGCAAGGGGAGATGTTAAAAGAGCAACTATACAGTTTAATGGATGTGCAAGGGAAATGATCGCAAAAACAAAAGTGGTCAACATATTGCCGATTGCCCATGAAGTGAACAGCCCTATTCCCTGTGACCAGCCTTTAAACACACCTATTGCCAAAACAGTCGTAAGAAGCATTATAGGCACAATATATCCGCAGAGCTTCTTGGCTTTTGATTTTTCCGGAACTTCTTCAAGGGAATCAAAGCTGACCGTTTTACCCTCCTCAAGAGTAAGTAGGGTTTTAATCAGTCCGCCAACATGGCCCGCACCTACTACGGCAACTTTGTTGTTCCCCTCAGAGAAGTAAATTTTTCCGGCAAGATATTCATCCCTTTCATCTATCAGGGCCTTCTTTATCTCCGGAAGTTCGGATGCAACGCTCTGAAGCATAACCTCTATGTTGCTTGATTTTTTTAAGTCCTCAAGTTCTTGTTCGCTGATTTCGCTTTTATCAAACGCGGCTGTAATTAAAGAGGCAAGGAGCTTCATCCTTGTCATGAAGCCGGAGTTTCTCCAAGCTCTACGCAGAGTTACCGTAATTGAGCGATCCGCAAATGTAAGCGGAATATTATTCTCAACTGCATAGCGACCGGCGCTGACTATTTCCTCGCCTACTATATTGTTTTTGTTAAGATTTAATTTTTTTTGAAATCCCGAAAGAATCAGGTTTGCAAGAACCAAAAATGTTTGACCGTTTTTGATAACACCTGCAAGATCAAGAGACGGAAATGAATCGTCTGTGGAATTGATCTTGTTCCATCTGTCTATATCAAGTTCTATACATATGCTGTCGGGATTGACACTTTGTATAACGGATTTTACTTCATCAACGCTTCTCTCACTCACATGGGCTGTCCCTATAAGAGTAAGAGTAGCGCCGTTTTTAAAACCGATACGGGTAACCGTATCGGATATTTTGTCTATAAGCATATTATCTCTTTGAGAACTGGAAGTGCTTACGTGCTCCTTTTTGTCCGTATTTCTTTCTTTCAACCATACGAGAATCGCGGGTCATAAATCCGTTTGCTCTAAGAGTAGCAAGCATTTCCGGATGTTTTTCGGCAAGCGCCCTTGAGATACCAAGGCGACAAGCTCCTGCCTGTCCGGAAAGTCCGCCTCCGTTAACGGTAATAACAAAATCGTATTTCTTTGCCGTGTCGGTTGCAACAAGCGGCTGGCGAACTATAAACATAAACAACGGGTTTGCAAAGAACTCGTCTGCAGGACGATCGTTAACAGTTATGTTCCCGGAACCTTCACGCATATAAACGCGTGCAACGGCACACTTTCGTCTTCCCGTTCCATGTGATAAATTTGTTTTACTGCCTTTTGTCATGGTTCCCCCTATCAGATGTTATAAACAATCGGATTCTGCGCCGTGTGAAGATGCTTATCATCGGCATACACACGTAATGATCTAAAAAGCTTTCGTCCAAGCGGACCCTTTGGCAACATACCTTTTACTGCCTTTTCCATTGGAACAACAGGCTGTTTTTGAAGTAAGGTTGCATAGGTTTCTCTTTTAAGACCGCCAACATATCCTGAGTGATGATAATAAATCTTAGTATTAACTTTATCCGCAGATAATTTAGCTTTTGCGGCATTGATTATTATTACATAGTCTCCGTTGTCAAAATGCGGAGCATATTCGCTTTTATTCTTACCACGTAAAATACGAGCAGCAGCAACAGCAACATCGCCTAACGTCTTGTCCGTAGCGTCGATAATATACCACTTTTTCTCTATTTCATGCGGCTTTACAAATATCGTTTTCACGCTTTCACCTCTTATAGTAATTTTTTCGTCAATTCCGTTTATCCTAACGGGGTGGACAATAAGAAATGACGTTGCATCGGG
>JAQYLW010000070.1 GCA_028719825.1 Spirochaetales bacterium
CGTGAAAACGGGGAGAGCGCAATAAAAATTGCTTCCACTCCGGGCAGCATAGGATATATTGGAATGTCGTTTGGAAAAATTGTTGAAGAATACGGCGGAAAGATTTTATCGGTTGACGGTGTATTGCCTACAAGTGAAAACGTAAGGAGCAAAAAATACCCGATAAGCAGAGCACTGTACCTTGTAACAAACGGCAAGCCCTCTGAGGGAATAGAAAAATCTTTCATAGATTATGTGCTGTCTGCGGAAGGTCAGACAATTGTAGAAAACAACGGATTTATAAGGGTTAATTGATAATATGTTTAATAAAAGCATTAAAGTTAGAAAATACAGGGAAAAGTGTGGCGTATCCGTGATCTTTATGTCCTCGCTTTTCTCCTGTATAGCCGTTGCTCTTATAACGATTTTTCTGTTCAAAGAAGGACTTGTGCTGTTTAAAGAGGTGAGCGTAAAAGAATTTTTAACTTCTACGGAGTGGTTTCCGTCATCGGATAATCCAAAATACGGAATACTTTCATTTATATACGCAACCTTTGTAGTGACAGGTCTTTCCTTGTTGTTCGCTTTACCTTTTGCCTTGTCACTTGCAATTTTTCTTGCAAAAATGTGCCCTGAAAGACTTAGGGGAATAATTAAAGGCTGTACTGAGGTGCTGCAAGGGATTCCGTCTGTTATATTCGGACTTGTCGGAATCGCCGTAGTTGTACCTGCCGTACGCGCTCTGTTTGGCGGAAACGGATATAGTTTGCTTTCAGCAAGTATTGTGCTTTCGATAATGATATTTCCTACAATCGTAAACGTGAGCGAAGTTTCAATAAGAGCGGTAAGCCAGTCTTTGTGTGATGCATCAACTGCACTTGGAGCAACAAAGGCTCAAACGATACTCAGGGTAGTTTTGCCTTCTTCTTTTAAAGGAATAGCTGTTGGGATAATCCTTGCTTTAGGGCGAGCAGTAGGGGAAACAACGGCAGTAATACTTGTTGGAGGGAATGCGCCCATACTTCCTAAAAGCCTTGTTTCCATGGGAAGAACATTAACAATGAATATCGTTACAGACATGAGCTATGCAGAGGGAACACATATGCAAGCGCTTTTTGCCTCAGGGGTTCTGCTGTTTATAATAATCCTCGCTCTTAATATGGTTGCAATTTATATTACCCACAGAAAAGGATCAAACAAATATGACAGATAAAAAGCACGGTAAGTTGTTTAATAACCTCTTCCTGTTTGTTGTATATGGTTTTGTAGCTATTACGATAGTAGTCATACTCTCCGTAATAATCTATTTGACAGTAAGAGGGTTGTTTAAGGGAGGAAATCCAAGCAACGGATTGAATATTAATTTTGAATACCTGTTTACAACAACATCGGACGGAGGTAAAACCGGAGGAATAATTGCAATAATCTGGAATACGGTTCTTTTGGTTTTATTGTCGGGAGTAATAGCAGGGAGCATCGGAATATCCTCGGCTATATATCTTTGTTTTTATGCAAAGGTTAATAAATTCACATCGTTTATCAGATCATCAATAGAGGTACTTGCCGGTATTCCTTCTGTTATATTCGGACTATTCGGCCTCCTTGTATTCGTTGGGTTGTTCAAGTTTGGATACAGTCTGATAAGTGGAGTGCTTACGCTTTCTATAATGATATTGCCAACGGTGATTACAACCTCTGAAAACGCACTTTCAAGCGTTGATAAATCACTGTACGAAGCCGGTATAGGGCTGGGTTCAACTAAAATGGAAGCTATTATGAAAGTGGTAATTAAAGAAGCAAAACACGGCATAGTATCCGGAATGATATTATCGATAGGGCGTGCTTTAGGAGAAACGGCAGCTCTTGTTTATACAGTGGGTTCTTCGTATAAATTTGCAAATTCTCTGCTGTCGTCAGCACGTCCTTTGGCAATGCACATATATCTTGGAATCAACGAGGGGCAAAGCTTAGATAAAGCATTTGCAGCAGCATTTGTTTTGCTTATTCTATGCATGATGATGATTTTTATATCCGAATTATTGGTAAAACACTTTGGTAAAGGAATTAAAAGATGAGTGAAAATGTTTTTGAAGTAAGTAATTTAAATTTATTCTATGGTCAGCACAAGGCATTATCTGATATTAATATGGACATTCAAAGCCATACGATAACTGCGCTTATAGGACCGTCAGGATGTGGGAAAAGTACCTTTTTACGAACTCTGAACAGAATGAATGATTTAATAGACGGCGTGAGGATTACGGGGAGCGTATTGTTTGACAACAAAGACGTTTATACTCAAACGGATCCGCTTGATCTCAGAAGAAGAGTGGGCATGGTATTTCAAAAGCCAAATCCGTTCCCGTCAAGCATATACGACAATGTTGCATATGCTCCCAGACTTCATAAAAGAATATCAAAATCCGAATTGGATAATATCGTTGAGGACTGTTTAAAAAAAGCCTCCCTTTGGGATGAGGTGAAGGACTGTCTAAAAAAGAGTGCATATTCACTTTCAGGCGGTCAGCAGCAAAGATTGTGTATAGCAAGAACGCTTGCTGCTTCCCCTGAGGTAATCCTTATGGACGAACCCACATCGGCGCTTGATCCTCTTTCAACAACCAGAATAGAAAACCTCATGGATGATTTAAAGAAGAATTACACCATTGTGATAGTTACGCATAACATGCAACAGGCTTCCAGAATTTCGGACAAAACAGGTTTCTTTTTTACCAACCAAGAAAAAAGCGGATTTTTGGTTGAATACGGGGATACCGAAGAGTTGTTTTTTAATCCGCGTGATAAAAGAACTGAAGATTATATAACCGGACGATTCGGTTAATGGGAGGAAGGTGTGGCAAATAAACAATTTGATATTAAAATAGAGAATTTTCAATCTGCTTTAAAAGAGATGGGTGAAACGGTTGAAAATGCCATAAAAAGGGCAATAGAAGCCGTAAAAAGCTCTGACGAAAAAGAAGCTGTAAACGTTGCTGAGGACGACTATCTGATAAACTCCATGCGTGACACAATAGAAACAGAAGCGGTAAGAATACTGATAAGTCAAACTCCATACGGCCGGTACATAAGAATAGTAATAGCAGGGCTTAAAATGGCAACACATTTTGAAAGAATGGGTGATTATGCCGCCCACCTTACAAGCATTGCTAAAAACAAAACCAATACGGATATAAAGAATAAAATAGTGCAGATGGCATCCTCTGCGCTGTCTATGGCAACCTCTGCGAACAAGGCATTGTTCCTTGACAGTGCAGAATATGCACGTCAGGTTGCCGTTATGGATGATGATATAGACAAAAAGAAAAAAGAAATAGATGAGCTTATTTTAAAAAAGACTCCGGCTACCGAAGAAGAAAAAAAAGAACTGTATGATTATTTTTTCGTTGTTAAGGAAATAGAGCGTTTAGGGGATAGAATAACAAGTTTATGCGCATGGGTTGTTTACTCGCTTTGCGGTGACAAACCAAAGCTCAACTAAATAAAAACGGCGATACAAAAGCGTATCGCCGTTTAACTATTCAACGAACTTATTTGCTCGTTTTTCTTTGTATAAATTTAATTATTTCAACAAGAGGAATAATTGCAAATGCTAAAGCTAATGCAACAAAGTATTCGGTTGCACTGATATGAGTGAATCCGAATGCTTTGCTAAGGAACGGAACATATATTACGGCAGTTGTAAGAACAAGAGAAGCAAGAGCGGCTATAAGCAGAAGTTTGTTATGGTTCTTGTCTTTTAAAAGCGTAAATATAGAATCTCTTCTGCTTCGCATATTCATAGAATGGAATATTTCACACATCGAAAGCGTAAGGAACGCCATTGTAATTCCGTCGTGCGACTGCTTGATTTCCCATAAACCGGATTCTATTCTGTGTCCTACAAAATAAGCAAGCAGAGTAAGAAGCGCAATTAATGCTCCCTGATAGAAGGTATCAATACCCATTCCGTCTGCAAAAATGCCATCCGATGAAGAACGAGGAGGGCGTTTCATTATATTCCTTTCACGTTTTTCTCCGCCTAAGGCTAAGGCAGGGAAACAGTCGGTAATAAGGTTTATCCACAAAAGATGAGCCGGTTCAAGAATAGTCAGGGCAAACAGGTTTGCAATAAATATTGCTATTACCTCTGCAAGGTTTGAAGAAAGCAGGAATTGAATTGCCTTTCTGATGTTAGCGTAAATACGCCTTCCTTCGTCAACCGCGGTAACGATTGTTGCGAAGTTGTCATCGCTCAGCACCATATCGGCAACATTTTTGGTTACGTCTGTTCCCGTAATTCCCATGCCGATTCCTATGTCTGCCGTTTTAATTGAAGGAGCATCGTTTACCCCATCTCCCGTCATTGCCGTAACGTGATTCTTTTTTATCCAGGCAGATACTATTCTTGTTTTGTGTTCGGGCTGAACCCTTGCATATACGGAATACTTTTCAACAACCTTGTCAAATTCTTCATCTGACAATTCGGATAGCATTGCTCCTGTTATTGCTTCGTCTTTATCCTTGATAATTCCAAGTTCAGCGGCAATTGCTATGGCTGTATCGATATGATCTCCCGTGATCATTATCGGGCGTATACCTGCTTCCTTACATATCTTTATTGCATCCTTTACCTCAGGGCGAACAGGATCTATCATGCCCGAAAGTCCTATGAAGATTAAATCCTTTTCCAATCCCTGTTCTGATGTATCCTCAGGCATTGTATTGAATTTACGCATTCCCAAGGCAAGAACTCTTAATGCCTTGTCGGCCATTGATTTGTTTGCTTCTCTTATTTGAATTTTATCATCTTCTGTTATTGCTCTGATTCCGTTTTCCGTAAGGATTTGTGAACATCTTGATAAAAGAACATCCGGAGCTCCCTTTGTGTATGAAATAAATTCGCTGTCGTACTTATGTACTGTTGTCATCATTTTTCTTATGGAGTCAAATGGAGCTTCCGCAACACGCGGATGAACGGACAAGAGGTCGTTTTTGTTAAATCCCTTATCCAAAGCTGCATTAACCAAAGCAACTTCTGTGGGATCGCCTACGGAACCTTCCTCGTTAATTTCGGCATCTGTACATAATGCCATGCCCTGAACAAGGGCATTTTTATCAGCGCCGAACATCTCTGTGACTGTCATCTTATTCTGTGTAAGCGTACCGGTTTTATCCGAGCAAATCACACTTGCACATCCAAGAGTTTCTACTGCGCTAAGCTTTCTAATTATGGCGTTCTTCTTTGACATGTTGGTAACGCCCATTGATAGCACTATAGTAACAACGGCAACAAGACCTTCAGGAATTGCTGCAACGGCAAGGGATACTGCAAGCATAAAGGTGTGCAGGAAGAACTGACCGTTTACGGGATTTCCGCTAAAGTACTGTCTGAGCATTCCGAATACAAAAATAAAGGCACATACTGCAAGAACAATAACCGTAAGGACTTTACTTAGGGATGACAGCTTCTTTTGTAAAGGAGTTTCGCCATCTTCCGCGCTTTCAAGAGATGAGGCGATTTTACCCATTTCGGTATCCATACCGGTAAAGCATACAACTCCTTTTCCTCTTCCGTATGAAACGCTCGAACCCATATATGCCATGTTTTTTCTGTCGCCGAGCGGTATTGTTTTTTCGTCTTTTTTAAGGGAAAGAAGATTCATGTATTTTGTAACAGGGACAGATTCTCCGGTTAGTGCAGCCTCTTCAATTTTAAGGCTGGCACATTCAAACAATCTCATATCGCAAGGAACTGCATCCCCTGCATCCAAAAGCACAACATCTCCAATTACAAGCTCTTCGCTTTTTATGTTTACAACTTTGCCGTCTCTAATGACTTTAGCGTGTTGTGCTGACATTTTTTGCAGAGCTTCAATGGCCTTTTCTGCCTTGCTCTCCTGAAATACTCCAAGGACAGCATTTATAATTACAACGCTAAGTATGATGATAACATCTGATGGAAATTCGTGATTATACACTGATGTTATGGCAGAAATTAAAGCCGCAGCAAGCAGAATGATAATCATAGGATCTGCAAGCTGTTCAAAAAATCGTTTTACAAGACTTTTCTTTTTAGCTTCATTCAATTTGTTAGGTCCATACTGTTCAAGTCGTTTAGCAGCTTCGGATGATGACAATCCATCTTTTGAACTTTGTAGACTTTGGAACGTTTCATCGCATGATTTAAGATGATAGTCCATTGTGGTTCTCCCTTTGTTTATAGTAATTTATACTCCTATTTTATATTATATACAGATTAATTGTAAATTTTGGTAATTTATAGGGAGATAGTAAATGTCGGAAAACAAACTTACAAAAAAATATGGGCTTGCTACGGCTATATGTATGGTTGTGGGGATTGTCGTGGGAAGCGGTGTCTTTTTTAAGGCACAAAACATATTACAGAAAACCGGCGGCGATATGATGCTTGGTATCCTTGCGTGGATTATAGGCGGAGTAATAATGCTTGTTTGTATTTCAGCGTTCTCATTTATGGCAACAAAGTACGAAAAGGTGAATGGGTTTGTAGATTATGCCGAAGCGCTTGTTGGAAAAAAATACGGATACTATGTAGGGTGGTTTGCCCTTATGATATACTATCCCGGTATGACGTCGGCGCTTGTATGGCTTTCTGCGCGCTATACGCTTGTTTTTATAACATCTGCTTTCCCGTCTGTTCAGCTTGTAATACCGGCTTCCGAGGGTGGATGTCTTATTGGTCCTGAATGCTTTGCGCTTTCGTTGTTCATCCTTGTTGCCAGCTATTCGCTTAATGCACTTTCACCAAAAATTGCAGGCAAGTTTCAAGTATCAACAACCGTTGTGAAGCTCATTCCGTTAATTCTTATGGCTGTTGTAGGAACAATAGTGGGGCTTTGCTCTCCGTCTGCTACGCTTGTTAACAACTTTAATGCACCTGTTCAAACTACGGGACATCCTCTGTTTGCAGCAGTTGTAGCAACTTCGTTTGCCTATGAGGGGTGGATACTTGCAACCGTTATAAACGCGGAATTAAAGGATGCAAAAAAGAATCTTCCGCTTGCATTGCTTATCGGTGGAATTATAATCATATGCATTTATCTTTTTTACTACATAGGCGTTGCAGGAGGAGCAGATGTAAACACACTCATGAAAGACGGTGCTTCTGTTGCGTTTACTAATATCTTTGGAAATACGTTTGGTTCAATATTGAACTTGTTTGTTGCCATTTCTTGTATGGGAACCGTAAACGGGCTAATGCTTGCCATGACAAGAGGTATGTATTCGCTTGGAATAAGAGGAGAAGGTCCAAAACCACGTCTTTTCTCACAGGTTGATGAAGTATCAAATATGCCTATGAACTCTTCTGTTATAGGAGTATTCATAGTGGGAGTATGGTTCTTGTATTTCTATCTTGCAAACCTTGCTGCATACAACTGGTTTGGAGTATTTGGCTTTGATTCATCCGAGCTGCCTATTGTAACAATATATGCGTTTTACATTCCTATTTTTATAAACTTTATGCGCAAATCCACAGATTTGGGAAAGTTTAAACGCTTTGTTATTCCATCTCTTGCACTAATAGGTTCTGTGTTTATGGTAGGAGCTGCAATATACGCTCACGGAATAGAACCATATTTAAAAGCCAAGGAAAACGGCGTATTTGTTTTCCCTGTTTTGTTCTATTTGATTGTGTTTGCCGTTGTTATGTTGGCAGGGTATTTGCTTAGGAATAAATCAAAGGCTGACGCATAAACCCATAAGGGCTATGCGATCATTTTGCAGAGCATCCTGCGATAGATAAGAATTTCTTATCCGATTGGATGCTTTGCGTAATAAATTTTCCATCTTTAAATAAAGCGTATGTGGTTACGGGTGAGGGGGTGTTTTGTGCATCCTCTTTGCTTGTGATATGAATTGTTTTTAGCGGTATTCCATGCTCTTTTGCAACTTCCTCAATTCTGGGTACCCAATAATACGTGAACGGACACTGATCTGTGTAATAAAGAACAAATCCCATAGTTTCAACCTTAGGATGTTTTGCACAGCTTTTAAATTTTGGTATTGGCGCATCTTTATCAAGAGGAAGGTACATTAACGTTATACCGTTTTCAGAGCGATCTGCAGTTTTGAAGCCTTTGTGTTCAAGAAATTTTGAATCTTGTAGAAATTCGCGCTTTCGTCCTTCTGCAGATAGTATGCAAATACCTTTTTTATTATTTTTCTTTGCTGTGCTAATACACTCGTTTAATAAGTCGATAGAATATCCATTCCCTTTCATTGAGCCGGCAATCCATAGGCAGTTTATATAAATATAGTCATTTGCTTCTATCGGTATCCATGCATTTTCGGCAGGGATATACTCTATAAAGCATTTACCTCTCTCTTTGCTTCTGTAAAAAACCAGTCCTTCTTCAAATCGTTGCTTCAGCCATTCCTTTTTTGTCAAACTCTGCTTTCCGGACATTGCACAACAGATGTGTTCTTTATCGATGTTTTCCTTTGTAACATATAAATATTCCATACTGTCTCCTAATCACACATATATTTTACACATTGCTGTTGCGATTAAAAAATACTGCCTGTTACACAAAATGTATCCTCAAGTGACATTCACCGTGTTTTGTATTGCTTTGTATTTGTTATATATCGCGAAATAAATTGGATAATCGTTAAATTGTTGACACAATCTGTTTTTTTTTATAGTAAAAGAGCAAATTGAAGGGGATAAAATGCATAGATTAATCAAAGGGATTGTGTCATTTGTAGTTGTGGTGACTGTGATAATGTTAATTCTATATTTATTTGTTTTTAAAGGATGTTCACAATCGCGATTATTAAATAACAATGTTTTAACCAGGCCCACCAAGGATGATGCCGAAACAATGGTGTATTTAGATGATAAAATGATTGATCTTCAAAAAAAACAAGCGGAGCAAGATATTGAATTGAAAAAAAAAGCAGACGAATATCAAGATAGTAGGGAACTAAAAAAATTAGATGTTGAGAAAGAAAAAGTTAAAAAACAGAAGATCCTAGATTTAGTAACTCAAGATCATAGCGGAAGTCGGTACGACATATAACAAAACTACAGTGTGAGTATTTTATTAACAAATATTCAAAGGAGAAAAAATGAAAAATAAAGGCCTATTTCTAGTAGGAAGTATTTTAGTTTTTATTGTTGCTCTTGTGTCTTGTGCGAGTGCTAAAACAAATGCCCAGTATCAAGAAATACAAAAAACTTACGAACAAGGGATAGCATATGAAAACGATGGAGCTTTGGATAAAGCGTATCAAACATATGTCGGTGTTTTAACAAGGTTAGGAGGGCGAAGAACAACTACAAATATTCCACATTATCTGTTGCCAATGGAAATTCAAGACAAAATTATAGACAGTGATCAATACGGAGCTCTAAATATGTTAAGCAAAACACCGGAATTTGAGTTTGATGTGGAGACAGGAATAAAATTTGTTCAAACAAATGTAGGAGCTTCAACCGGTGCATCTGTTACAAGTGTTTTAACGCTCGGGATTGTAAAACCGAATGTTGATGATAATAGTGTAGATATTGTTAGAGAAATTCAATTGTTTTTCGATAAAGTGCATGATTCCTTCACTACTACAAGAAATAAAATTTTGAGTAATATGTCTGCAGAGTTTTATGAAAAATATGGAGATGTATTAAATACTCAAGACGGATTACAGAAAGCATTTGCATGGTATGCAAGAGAGTCCCAAAAAAGAATTATAGCTGTCTGATTGAAAATACAAAACTATAATCAGAAATGTAAAAGACATTTCTGCTTTTTTTATTGGTGACTTTGGAAAAGACTCAAGGATTACCACAAAAATCCTAATCCGACGGAGATTCGAGTTTGCTTCACCCCACTACAAACTTCTTTGACGAATAGAGGTAGCAGTAACGCGAAGCAGTGGGGGTAAAGCAAAGAGGAGCATACTTTGTGTAATCCTTGAATCTTCGGCGACCTTTCCGAGGACAGCACGCCATTCCTCAAGTAGTACACAAAGTACAACTTTTCGGATATGGCGTGCTTCATCCTAGAAAATCTCATCCGAATCTTCTGCGGATTTTTTTTCTAAGGAATGAACCAAGTACACCTTAATTTGTAATCCGCAGAATGCTTGGAGGATTTTCCGCTTCCTAAGCACCAAAATATCCGCAAGGCTGTACTTTGTGTACTGCCTAAGGAATTTTGTGTGCGAAGGAGCGAAAAAGCCCCAATGATTCAAGGATTCAAGTTTTGACGTGTTAGGTAATAACTGATAAAATACTACTGTTAAAAAATATTTTATGGAGGTACATATCATGTCACAAACACATGACGATTTAACTAAGGCATTCGAAAAGTACATACTCGAAAACAACAGATTTGAAGAAGACAATATAAAGAAAGCCGCTACCGGGGCAAGAAATGCATTATCGGAAATTTCAAAGCTCTGTCTTGTAAGAAGGAAAGAGATACTTGAAAGGCTAAAATCTCTTTGATTTTGTTTTAAAAAAAAAAGCGTCGCTACTTGCAAGCGACGCTTTTTTATTAATAAAAATAGGAAATACCCACGGTAAGCGGAATAAATGAAAATGCGTTGTGCTTATCTGAACCAAACAGAACCTTAGGTTCAAGATCTATGCAAATTCCATCGTATATGCGATAGGAAAAAGCAAGCGACAAGCCCATTTGCCACCCTATTTTTGGAACATCTTTTGAAAACGACCTTGACCCCATGATTATTCCGCCTGAAATTGAAGGGGTGATATAGAAGTCTCTTGCAGGACGAAACGAATATCCAAGCTCACCAAGAATGGTATGCAGGTTAGAGGCGTAAACCGTAGTTATCCAGTTATACTCAACCCCTATATGCCAATAAGCGCGGCATGGGAAATAATCAAAAGAAGCACTCATGCCAAAAACGCCTATGGACACCGAGGTGCCGTTGTCGTTGTTAATCGGCAGTCCTTTCCAAATGTCTGCTGCAAAAAATCCCAATGCGCTAAGTTTAATAACAGGTGCACCGTTAAAATTCTTAACCTCATTTGCAGACATATTGGTGTTTAAAGAAGCCCCCGCACCATTAGCCTTAGAATCATCAGTTGTTGCAGCACTTGTTAAAAGCGAGAAACTCAAAACGCATACCGCAACAAGAAGAATAATAAATTTTTTTCCTCTAACCATAATCATATCTCTACTATTGCCCATAATTATCTCCTATCGTAAAGACCTTACAAGTCGAATACCGACAGGATTTGGATAATCCTGCATTTGAGTGACTTCCAATGGACTTACAGTCATAACACTGCCAATTGCTACATTATCTTTGTTTGAATTGACATGTCCTCCCATAACATATCTATCTGTGCCTGTTGCAGTTGTAGTCCATTCCGCTACGTTACCACTCATATCATAAAGATTTAAGAGGTTAGGCTTCCTTGTCACACTCGTTTTATTTCCAACCCCTTGCGAGCCTATATCAACACCGGATACTACTACCGTAGAACCATAGTTTTCGGAATAAATAATGTAATCCTTCAAATCTACATTCACGGCTTTTGCAGGGAATCCGCTTGGATCCAGATATGACTGTGCATAAACTAACGACGGCATTACCGCAGTGCCTGTATAGGAGGAGTATGTGGCATTAAGAGGTTCTTTTGATATTGATGCGGCATACTGCCATTCATAAACTGAAGGAAGTCTAAAGCCGTTTTTTCCTCCATTAGCGGAGATTGCAGTATCCGTAATGTCTGTACTGAAATTATAGCTTCTGATTATGTTACCGCTTGCATCACGATAAACAGGCTCCAAATCGGGATCATACTTTGAGTTATACCACTCAGTGAAAGCATTACAGAATACAATCGCATTCCTAAAGAATGTCGGATAACCCACAACCGGGTCGATGGTCGATCCACGGTTAGTCGTTCCTGATGATTCAAATTTAAATCCAAATAATTCAAGCGCTTCAGGAGCTGAGTTTGCCTTAGTATAGAATGTATAACCGTTTCGAACCGCCCATGCCAAAACCGTAATATATACTCCTCCTGTTAATTCAACATCCGCTATTTCGTAGTCGTATGGAATAACCGCCGTTGATGTCGGTTCGTTACCTCCAAGCATATACGGTACAACAGCCTTTTGAACCTTGTAGAACTTAATTTCTTGATTTATGTGTATAGCCGAAGAATTATGCGCACTAAATGAGGATGTATGTATATAACTACTAAGGGCGCCAATTGCAATGTCTATATCAGAAGACGACACAGTTATCGTTTCATTTACGTCAAAATACGGTTTGAAAGCGATTGTGTTAATTAATGCGGAGTTATTAGATACTGTTTCTATATTAAAGGCAGCTGATGCATCCTTAACAACAATCTTTGGTATATTAAACCCTGCTTGAGCATTACTATAAGCAGTATCCACTCTACCTGATAAATATATATACGCCGTATTTGCATCTATGGGATGTATATAGAATGTGGTATTATTATGTGTAGAGAATGTAGGTTTAATCTCTGTTGACTGATTAAACATCAACGGATCAAATTCAGCATTTACAGCTTTTACTACAAATCTTTTATTTTCCGATAATTCAGACGGCGATGATGGCTTTTCAACTCGTTCATACCTGGCATACTGCATAGTATTATTCTCTATGGTAAACGTAGGCTTGGCTTGAAT
>JAQYLW010000071.1 GCA_028719825.1 Spirochaetales bacterium
TATGCTTATGTACTACGTCGATTTTATCGCATTTATGGAAAATCCCGAAAAAACTTGGAATGATTTCCTTGCAAAGGAGATGCAAAAAGCACCGCCAGAACCAAGTCTTTTCGATTAGGGGGCTTACTTTTGAAAAAATAACCCCCGAAGTCCTATTTTACGGGACTTCGGGGAGGAATTTTATGCTCTTGGAAGTTTTAGCGGACAGCAATAATACCAAAATGTTCACTATACTATTCCATAGGCTGCTATTTCTGGGGGATAATCAGTTATAATATACTTGCAGTAATCAGATGTCACTTCTTTACAAACCGCTTCGTAGAACTCTTTGGGTGTAAAGTGCGTGCCATAAATATAGGTTACATGCTGATTCATTAAGAGTTCCACAAAAGGTACCATGCGACCATAAATGGAACGATCGAGGAAATCGATCTCGCTAACAGATATGTCAAGATAATCTTCGATAAGGTCATTGCCAATTCGTTTTCGATTTTTGTTTTTTGATATAACTATTATTCCTTCATCTTCTGCATTTCTTGTAACCCTCAATAAAGCTTCACTTACATCAGGTACAAAGCAGAAGATACGTTTGCATGTTATAGGGTGATGCTTCGTGTTGATTATAAGGTATCTCTCGAAAACCTTACAATCCTCAACATCGTGTCTAAGGTTCAGCTCCTCTGATAAGATATTTATGTTATTCCAACCCATTTACTTCAAGATACTACTCACATACTTACGAGCCATTGTTATACCAAACCAATACCAGCTTGAACCCTTGGGCTTTGGTATTGTATTTATTGCATTCCTTATCCATGCGTACTCTCCTGTAATGGTATGCTCTACAAGGTGTCCTCCTGCATCATACCATCCGTTCAGAAACTTACCGTAAGCTTTAGAATTAAAAAAACTTTTATCCATAGTCACTAATCACTTGTTATTATTTCTTTTGCAATGTCTATAATGTTTTTATTACTACCTTTTGTTGCAGCATAAACCGTCATTACATATGCAATAAAGCAAAGTATGCCGTATGCTATCGTTACATTCAATCCAAATTTTACTATTCCGATAAAATGCAAGACCGATGCAACCAAAGCAATCACTATAAGAAAGGCCCAGATTGAAATAATGATCTTTTTCATGCCACTACAGGATGACCAATGTGATACTTACCGCAAATTGGACACTTATAGGCTACCAACTTCGTTGCATAGACGAAGGAATCAAGTACCGCCATAAGTTTTGCTCCAAATTCAGATTCGTAAGCAATCTTTTGTAAACCTGTCACTTTACAGATGTGACTGTTAAGGTGATTAACTGAAGATCCAAGAGGTCGTGACTTAACGTAAAGAAAACCTACACCAACTACAGCACTAACGCTAACAACCGCCAGTGCAACTTTCTTTGAATAATTTTTTTTCTTGTTGTCCATGTAAAAAATGGTTTTAAATAAAATTATCTGTTTCAATGCTATCAATCTTCAATATGTACATTATCTGCACACATGAAGTATAGAAAGCCTACAAAAAAAGGTGGAACTTCTGAAACCGAAGAGCCGCTGTTTTGGACTCGTAATTTTCGGCTTCACTGATTTCTTTTTACAGCACCAGGAATAAAGCCCCGATTATTTTACATTTTTTACATATTTGCCTGCAAAGTTACGCTTTTATTTGAAAATAGCAAAAGGTTTCATCCATAATTTGCAGATTTTAACTTTGCGTTCGCGCGCGTAAAATATAAGATGTGTAAGAGGTTGGTACATTGTTTTTAGACCAGTCCGGGCTTGCGCTCTCTGACAACCAAGGGAAGTATCAATGTGATTGTGTCATTGTCTATTTCTCATCAATCGGTCAGCATTGCTACGGCACTCATCACGGAGCACTTATGAACAATGTATCTTCTTTCGGGCTTGCCATGATGGTAGCCGACTGATAGCCATCCTCCTTAATGTGCAGTCCGTTTCTCTGTTCCACCATACTTTCTGCTACCGCTCCTTGCGTGCATCGAACTCCCATGCAGTCACGATTTGCGTTCTGCATTGCTCCCTTGTGCTATCTCTTTGGACTGATTGGGAAATCCTCGCTACTGTTGCTCCTTCTCGGGAATGCTGATCTGCGATGTGCTGTAAGCATCATCTTGTAGTCTTGGTTTAAATCCTGTCATCAATCATTGCCTTATCCATATAATCTGAATGTCTCTTCCGGGGTCACAGGGACAGGTACCTTGGTTCACTCTTTCGGGTCGATTAACCTGTCCCCTATGATTCCTGATTCCAATTGACGGTCAAAGGCCTTATCCCTCTTTCTCCTGACTTCATCACTTTATTAATTTTGCACACGAGGGATATTTCCTTTGATGACATGTCCGAGCGGAAAGCTATTCTCAATTTGACGGTCAAAGGTCTTATCCCTCTTTCTTTTTTTAAGGATGTAAGGTTTCTTTGTCACAAACCATATATCCCTCCACTGTCTGCATACACATGTGAGACATTCGTATAAAACAGGCCGCTTTATTAATCATATTGTAACATATTCACCTTGTTTTTATACATATATCAATTATATGTGTGATAAGTAATATAATGTACTGAAAATTTTGTTTATAATATCATTTTGATTAACTTTGCATT
>JAQYLW010000072.1 GCA_028719825.1 Spirochaetales bacterium
ATGCAAGGGTCTTTTCATCTATAATATACGATATTATTTACAGGATTTCAGGATCGTTTGTTTTTTTGTATAAAAAAAGAAGGTCTGATGACTCTATTCTCTGTTTTAAAGTTTTTCATAAATAGGAATCCTATGTTTACGGCAAGCTTTCATACGGTGATTCTACAAGCGACAATAGCGAATCCGACAATATGATGTTGTCTTCAGATATTTTCTCAAACCAAAAAATTATTGTTTCACTTTTGGACAAGGATTATGTGCTGAACTCTTTGCTCCATCAGGATGAAACAAGTATGAGATGTTCAAGCATTGCTACCTCTGTTACCATGCTAAAAAGCCATGATGCGTTTATTGATAGCATCGAAAAAATGGGGGGATTAGTAAACAATGCGGCATTTAATGCGTTTTATTCATGTATAACGCCGACCGGCAGAATCAAGCTTCATTACGGTATCTCAGAGGACAAGAGGGGAAAAAAGATTTCTGTTCCCTATTCAATATATGCATTTGTACTGGACGTAAAGGAAGAAGGATTTAAAATAGGAAACACCTCATTCGGCCCATGGAAGATTTTTACAATCCTAACACCATTTTTTGGCAAAATGGATGTTTTACTTACTGATATGGGTACAGATATAGACATCATGAGCCTGAATTATGCCGTATTTACAATAAGCGAAACTATCCTTGATTCCCTTCCCTTGTATTCAGACTCATATAAAAGGAATTTCCCTAATTATACAAGGGTAATAGACGATGCCATATCCCAAAGAACCGATGGCAGAGTTTTAAAAGATATGCTCAACAAAAATGCCACCCTGTATTTTAACGGTATTCTTGTAGGAAAAGGGAAAGAAGATGTTTATTCTACTATAATGTCCGCACGGCGTTCTATTGTTGACAGATCGCTTTACAACAGAACTATAACGGGGAAAATCATAGATATATACGGATCATCAAAGGATATAATGGATTATCTTTTGAACGCAAGAATTAAAGATAAATTTAATTTATTTTTAAAAGCTTTAAAGAAACAATTAATTAACAAACACAAGCAAAAGTATTTTTTGTCAGATAATAAGCTGTCAATACTCTATTATAAAAAATTTATCGGCACGGATGTTATTATGGTAGTATCCAATGCGACACAAAAAATAACTGCTTGTATATTTGCGGAGTGCAAGGACGGGGAATTGAAAGAAATTCACATATCATCACTGCCTATATTCGATATTGACAGAACAGACAATCCCCTACCCCCTCCATCTTCGACCATTCTATATCCACGCTCTATGGATTTGATTAGAAACACTCAACCGTATACGGATATCACAACTGATTTCCTTTTGCAAATTACTCCCATTCCTTCCAAAATAAATCATTTGCTCTCATCAATTAAACAGACTGATAGTAAATACTTGGATTTGCTTATTTCTTCAGTATTCTTATATCTAAAAAATTATGTTGTAAATGAGAATAGTGATGATTTTGAATTTATTAATAGGAAATTAACAGATAATCTGTTTAACAGCATTAGAATTACAGATTCCATTATATATCCCTATTATGATTTATTTACATATTTTGCATCCTTTGTTCCGGAAGTAATGTTTGATTTAGGTGTTAAAATTGCCAGAGAAGACAGTTGTATCAATAACCTTACCGCAAGTGAAATAGCGAAAACAGTAAAGGATAAAGTACACTCAATATTCCCAAAAATAGGAATACCCTTCAGTGATAATTATGATTATGATATTTTTTTATGTTATTTCGAAATGACCCGTTTCATACCGGGAAACGCAGAAAAATTTATTCAAGTTATGACAAATATTTCAAAAATCTTTTTACTCTACGGAATTTGTTTAAACATCAGTGAAGATGCTTCTTTTGTTTTCCCCTCTTTTATCAAAGATTGAATATATGATGAAGAGACTCTATCAACCCCGTTCCCCCCAACATCTTCTATACAGATAATATCTTTGTCATTGAAGAACAGGTTGAGTTCGTTTATGGTTACGGGGTTATCCTTTGAGCCTACGCTAAAATCCTTGCCAAGTACTATTCCTTTTATATTGTATTTTTTTTGAAGTGAAAGCATGAACCTTGCGCCACTTATTGATGAGAGTTTTTCATCCCATTTAAGCACTTCTATCCTGTGGGGGTTAAAGCTTGAAATACAAGCGATTTTATCATCTAAAGTCATAATGCTTTCCCGATTTTTAGGGCTTTTATCAAAGGTTAGAACAAGGGATTTACACCCTCTATCCTTAGCCGTTTTAACGGTTTTTGATATTAAAGCCTGATGCCCTATGTGCATTGCATCGAACACACCTATGCACATAATGTATTCATCGGATGATTGATTTTGGTATTCGGTTTTGAAGATATCGTAATCGCTGTCTTTTATGCTGTCGTTTAAATCAAATATTCCTATTTTTTCCCTAACAAGTTTTTTAAGATATCCCCTGCTGTTCAATAACAGGGCAATATCACGGGCAAGAGAGCGTATATAGGTTCCTCTCGAAACCGTAAAACGAATAACGGCAATATTGTTTTCAAAGGACACTATCTCAGATGAATAAATCGTTATATCCCTTTCAGGCAAGTTCACCTCTTCGCCGTTCCTTATTCTGTCTGATGATCGTTTTCCGTTCACCTTTAATGCGCTGTATAGCGGTGGTGTTTGTTTAATTGTTCCTGAGAAATTTGTTTTCAGAACGTGTTCTAAGTCGCTTTTATTGACAACTGTGTCGGAGGTGGCTATAACTTCCCCTTCGGGATCGAGTGTGTCTGTTTCTTTTCCAAATTCTATGGTGGCAAGATATGTTTTTTTTAGATTAAAGAATTTTTCGGTGAACTTTGTATATCTGCCGGTTAAAGCTATTAAAAGACCCGATGCAAATTTATCAAGCGTTCCCGTGTGTCCTGCTTTTTTATTTACATGTCTTTTTACACACGAGAGAGATGCTGCGCTTGTTATACCCTCTGACTTATTTAAAAGTACAATAAAATCTTTCATGTTAAAAATAAGCCGACCGAAGTCGGCTTATGAAAATTACCTTTCTGACCAGAATCGTTCGGGAACAGGATCCATTCCGTCCCATATAATCTGTCTGAACCTTATAGGATCTGTATTGCGCTCGGTATTGATAAACAGAATCTTACTTGACCTGTCAATACCAAGAATATTTTTAAGCTGTTCTGTATGTTGATCGGCATTCTTGTCTTTTGTTGCAGAAAGCATGGCATAAAGCGCACCAAGGCTTACAGCTCCGCTTTCGCCTGATATTACAAGCGGATCATCGTGTAAAGGAGTTGCAAGTATTCTCATACCGCGAGCTGCTATATAATCAGGAACTTTAAGGAAAACATCTGCCTGTCTTGAAAGAACCTCCCAAGCTATGGGCGAGGGTTCACCGCATGCAAGACCTGCCATTATAGTATCCAAATCACCTGTAACATTATGACACTTTCCGTCATTGTACTTTGCCGTTTCATAAAGACAAGCGGCATTTGTAGGTTCTACCACTACAAATTTGGGTGATTTTTCCTTAAATAAAGCACTGTAAAAACCTATAACGCTTGCAGCAAGAGCACCAACTCCGGCCTGTACGAATATATGCGTAGGACAGGTTATTCCCTGAGAAGCAAACTGCTCCTGAGTTTCAAGAAGCATTGTGTTATAACCCTGCATAATCCATGTGGGAATTTCAGTATAACCTTCCCAAGAAGTATCACTTACAACCTGCCATCCGTTTTTAATTGCATCTTCATTACACTTTCTGACGGCATCGTCATAATTTCCCTTAATAACCTTTACGGTTGCTCCAAACTGTTTAATTGCATCAATTCTTGGCTGTGAAGTTGCAGAATGAACATAGATTATACATTTATATCCCAATTTGTTTGTAATCCATGCAAGCCCTCTTCCGTGGTTTCCATCTGTTGCCGAAGCAAAGATCACATTGCCAAGCTTCTTTTTACAATCGCTTGACATAAGATACTCAAACGACATTTCTTCATCGCTTAAGCCAAGCTTCTTCTGCAACAATCTGTAAACTGCAAAAGAACCACCCATTACTTTAAAGCTGTTAAGTTCAAGTCGCTGAGCTTCGTCCTTTATCCAAATGCTGTCTACTCCAAGCATTTGAGCAAGGTTTGTAAGTGAAACAAGCGGAGATGTTTTATAACCGGGAATCTGCCTATGGAAAGCGCGTGCAACACGTGCAACTTCAATAGGAAACATCTTTTGTGAAACACTGTAATCTTTCTTTTGAAATGTTCTTTGAATCCAAGCAAAATCCGAATCCTCTGACGTGTAAACCGTATTTACAACCGAATTTTTAGCCATGATATTTTTATACCTCTTTATGTGAAATATGTGTATATAATCTATGCTTTTAATTCATTCTTTTCAACTGTTTATGAGCTTAAAAAAAAACATTTTATTCCACTCTATAAGACAGAGCGTTGTTTACGGCCTTATTTATGCATGAATTATTATCAACAACACAGTCTGCAACCTCTTCATAAAAGCGAAAACGCTGATTATAAAGATTTTCAAGGCCATATTTCACCGATAGCGGTCTGGAAGCAAGTGAGAGTTTATCAATATCCCTGTTAATGTAATAGACAATGCCTGTTTGAGCAATTAACGATCGCGTTAAACTGCGCAAAACGGCACCCCCTCCAAGGGATACTACAACAGATTTCTTTTTAACGCATTCAGAAATAACCGAGCTCTCAATATCCCTAAAAGGCTCTTCACCGTATTTATTTATAAACTCCGAAGGGCTTAAGGAGCATTTTTTCTTTATCTCTTCATCTGTGTCGATAAACTGACGGTTTGTTTTCAAAGCAACCTCTCGAGCAACAGAGGATTTGCCGCTTCCGGGCATACCTACAAAATACATATTAAGCTTGGAATTTAAGAGCTTTTTGTAAATTCTGTTAACCGTTGAAATTGAAACATCGCTTTCGTCCGTTTCTTCGTTCTTCCAGATATATTCAGCTTTTACAGCCTGACCAACAAGCATATACAAGCCCGATATGGTTTTTATTTTGCGTTTTTTTGCCTCAAGCAACAGCGATGTTCTGAACGGATTGTATATCAGGTCAAAAACGAGGGCGAGGTTGTCAAATTTGTTAACATCCAAAATAGGAGATTCGGATAGCATAGGATACATACCGTATGGGGTTGCATTGATTATAACATCCGCATTTGGACACTTTTCATAGACATTACTATAATCAATATCCCCTTTTCTTGTAACGTAATTCACAGAGGCTGCGCCCATATCGCTCATAAGGCATCCAAGAGCATTACCCGCCCCTCCCTTACCCAGAATAAGCACATTTTTCCCTTTTATATCAATACCGCTTTTTTTTATGCTGATATAAGAGCCGAACAAATCCGTATTATAACCTAACAGCTTGCCATCTTTTTTAACCACCGTATTTACGGCATTTGCTTTTAAGGCACAAGGAGATACATAGTCCAAAAAGGGAATTATCGCTTGCTTATACGGAATTGTGATGTTAAAACCGTCAAACACATTGTTCTTTACAAAATCTTCAAGCTGATGCGGTTTCACCTCCTGAAGGGTATAGTTAAACCCCTCAGACATGTGAATATCGGCAGAATAGCTATGCGATAGCTTTTCCCCTATCAGACAATATTTTTTCATACTTCTTTATATCTTCCCAAAAATGCGAATGATGATGATGCATTCTCAAGATTTGAAAGAAGATTAAGCGTTGTTTCTTTTTCGCTGTCGCCTTCAAAGTCAAAATAGAACATGTATCCGTCATCCTCGTTTAACGGACGAGTTACCAATTTGGTCAAATTCAAGTGTTCAATATAAAAACGAGATAAGAGAGATGAAAGACTTCCGGGCTTGTGTTCAAGAGATGTGAGTATACTCACCTTGTCCGACCCCTCATAGATCTCTAAATTTTTAGATATGCAGATGAATGTTGTGCTGTTCTTGCCGCTGTCCTGTATATCCCTTTCCCTTATGTGCAAGGAATAAAGAGATGCACATTCCTCACTACAAATGGCTGCGCAGCCCTCATCCTCGCTTTCTCTTACCTTCCTTGCGGCAAGCGCCGTATTGTCGGTTTCAAAGCTCATAATACCTGCCTTTTTTAAGAATGATGAACATTGGCTTAGGGCCTGAGAGTGAGAATATACTGACGTTATTTTTGAAGTAGGTGACTTTGATGCAAGACAATGCCCGACCTTAACTTTTACGCTTCGTACAATAAACAATTTATGCGAGGTAAGAGCATCATAAACGGGAAGTACGGAGCCTGCCGTGCTGTTTTCAAGAGGAACAACCCCGTATTCACAAAGGCCTTTATCAACGGCATCAAACACGCTTTCAAATGTTTTAAAATAGGTGATATTACTCACCTCAAACAGTTTTTTTGCTGCAATTTCACTATATGCTCCCTCTACTCCCTGACATGCCACGCTTGCGCTTATAGGGAATGATGATTTTTTATTCTTCAAGGCATTTCTGAAGTTATCAATCTGTTTTGAATGCTCTTCCAATCCTTCTCTTTGATGCATTTTACTCATAGAGAAAACATATTCGTATAATTGCTTAAGATATGCCCTTTGTTTTTCAGAATTTGCTTGTTTGAGCACTCTATAAAGAATATCATTTTCTCTTTTCGGAGCATCTATTTCGGTTTGGTTCTGCTTTTTGACATCACCTATTTCACGCGCTACATCCATGCGTTCAAGGTATAGTTTTGCAATGCTGTCATCAATGCTATCTATTTTTTTTCTTAGTCCTTCAAGTGATTCGCTCATATAATTCTCCTTTTTTTATAATCTGTTGATTGTCAAAAAGCGGCTGTAAAGTTTTTTCAAGCTACCCTTGTATATTTTTTTATAAAATCCGATATAAGCCTCATGACAATCCTTTTGCGGAACAAATACCTTTTCTTCTCGTATCATCTTTGATATGGCATCCTCAAACGATGGATAGACCCCCTCATAAACAAATGCAGCTATTCCTGCACCGAGTATGGAAGCATCAACAAAGCAGCCTCTGTGAGTGGGCAGATTAAACATATCAGCTACCATCTGACATATTTTATCGCTGTTCGTTCCACCGCCTGATATATAAAGATCGGTAGTGTTTCTTATTCGTCCGCGCTTCTTCAAATTCAAATATCCGTTATAAAGCTCGTAATTTATTCCTTCAACAATTGCCCTGTATATATTTGCCCTTGTATGAGAATCATTAAACCCTATAAAAGCACCTCGAGCTCCTACGCTTGATATTCCTTCCCCCCAAAAAGGAATCATGTACAATCCGTCGTTACATACAGGGGTTTCGTCAAGCATACTGTCAAGAAGGCGCTCTATGTTGCCTCCGTTCTTTTCCGCTTTCTCCCATTCGCTTTCAAAGGCAAATTGATGGGCGAACCAATTCAACATCCAATATCCGCGGTAAACCTGATAATCGGGTGAATACTTACCGTAGATTGCAGATCTGAAAACAGGAACAAAAGGCTCGCTTTCAAAATATTTGTCTGTAATCAACTCGACACTTGCTGCGCTTCCAAGGGATATTGATACATCGGTATCGTGTATCGCTCCCTGTCCTATTTGCTCTAAGGATTTGTCGGTTCCGGGGGAATAAACAGGCAACCCTATGGGCAGTCCCGTTATAGAGGATATTTCTTCTGTTATATATCCTACCGGTTTATCCTGTTTTATAAGAGGCGGAAGCTTATCCGTAACATCGGGGAACACCTTAGCGCGGATACTTCCTTTTTTATCCCATTCCCCTTTTTTTGTATTAAACGGAAGATGCCCTAAAAGGCAGGCCTGCGTTTCTACAAGGTTACCGGTAAGACGGTAATTTATATATGACGATAAAAGAGCAACCGTGGTTGTTTCCTTCCATATATCGGGGTGATTTTCCCTCATCCAATTTGTGCGTCCGATTGAGGCTGCTCGCTTAATAAAGCTGTACTTACCTATTAACCTAAGCGCAATGTTCATCCAAAGCGGCAATTTACAAAAATCTTCACTTGCCCTTCTGCCGTCTGCCCAATGGATTATATTATAAACAGGCTTGTATTTCTCTTTTTCTCCGTTTTGAGATATTTTCTTTAAAAAAACTATGGTATCGCGTATTGTAACAACGCTTAGAGCAACAACGGATGACAACTTATCCTTTTGTCTCTCTACAAGTTGTTTAACAGAGCTTACAAAATAATCAATATAAAAATCACAGTCTACTTCGGCACTTATTGAAGATGGAGTATAAAATGATTTGTTATACTTGCTTTCTACATAATCAATATTTTCACCGCGTTGATTGAGTATACATGCTCTTAAACTCTGCGTACCTATATCAACGGCTATAACATATTTATCCACGTTTTTTATGCTATCCCTTATTATTAATGCATTATATCACAAAAAAACCTGTGACCCATCACAAATTGTATTTGTTTTATTTGATTATATTACAACGCATTTATTTAAAGCAATTTATAACGACAACTCTTTTAATAAGCGTTCTGCCACGCGTAAGGGAATGTTACCCCTTTTTGATAATTCGAGAGCAGAAGTGTTTAAAATACTCTCAAGGCTGTCAAATTCCGTCATGAGCTCTCTTGCACGCTTTTCGCCTATCCCTTTTATTGAACAAAGGAGTTTAAAGCGCACATCGCTTGATCTCTGCCTTTGATTGAGGGTTGTTGCAAAACGGTGGCATTCATCACGGATTGCAATAAGCAGACGAAGCGCTGCATTTGAATGGGGAAGATTTAAATCCTCCCTGTCATAATCAAACACTATAGTCTCTTGTTTTTTTGCAAGACCTATAACAGGTATATCTGCAAGTCCAAGATCATCAAGCACCTCACGAGCAGTATTCACCTGTCCCTTACCGCCGTCTATCAAAACCAGATCAGGCCTTTCAAGATTTTCCTCAACCACACGGCGATAACGTCTTAAAGTCGCTTCTGCAATTGCTCCAAAGTCATCAATTGCCCCATCAAGACTTTTGATGTTAAATCTCCTATATCCCTGTTTGTTGCTTTTACCGTCTTTAAAGGAAATAAGAGACGCAACAGTGTACTTGCCGTTCAACTGTGCAATATCGTATCCTTCAATCAAACGCGGAGGGTTTTCAAGTCCAAGCACTTCTTTTAATTCCATAACGGCTTCTGTGTTATCCTCTTTCTTAAGACGTTTTTCAACATCCTCCTTTGCATTCTGTTCTGCCATTCTAAGTGCTCTATAATGCTTTCCGTCATAGGGAATTTCCACCTTTATATCGCCTAAATGCTCCTTGAAATACTGTTCTATCAATTCCCTGTTTACATCCTCGCTGATATATATCGTTTGTGGGATGTCCTTTGATGTGTTGTAGTATTGCAGTAAAAACGAAGTTAATACGTCCTCCTCGCTTGCAAACGTTTCTGCTCTGTATATGGCTTTTCCCAAAAGATATCCGTCTCTGAGCTGCATTATAGCAACAGCGAAAACAGAGCCGTTTGACTCTATTGCAACATAATCGCTTTTATCGCTTATTTTCATATTCTGAGCTGTTTGAGGAGCATTTATTATATCTATTGCTTTTATCAAATCTCTTTTTTCCGCAGCCTGTTCGTATTTCATTTCACGGCTTAAAGCATTCATATCCTTAACAAGAGAGGCTCTTAAATCCTCAGTCTGACCTGAAAGCATTTTTTTGCAATCCTGTATCATAAGGTTATAATCGACCTTGCTTATCTTTCCTGCACACGGAGCTAAGCATTTTCCGATATGGTAATAAAGACAGGGAGTACTTCTTTTTTTAAGGGGCATGCCGCAGCGGCGTATTTTAAACAAGGAGTTTAAAAGGCTCATATATGAATCAAGAACACCACCGTTTGGAAACGGACCGAAAAATAAACTTCCGTCATTTACAAGGCGGCGAGTTTTAAAAACCTTTGGGAAATCCTCATTGCTGACTCTTATCATCTGATAGGTTTTGCCGTCTTTTAAATCGATATTGTATTTGGGCTTATGTTTTTTAATAAGATTGTTTTCAAGTATTAATGCCTCATATTCGTTTCCGGTAATTATGTATTCGATATTATCTATATGGCTTACAAGTGCCGAGGTTTTGGCATCACGGTTTGGTAGAAAGTATTGATTAACCCTTTTTCTAAGGCTTTTTGCCTTCCCTACGTATATTATTCTCCCGCTTTCGTTGTACATAATGTACACACCCGGATTCAACGGAAGTTCCTTCAGTATAGTCTTAATTCTATCGTTCATTTTTTTTAATATAACACAGTTTTTTTAAAATTGTGGCAAGTATTGTTTCGTATATTTTTACGGCGATCACAACAACAAGTGTTACAGCAATCAACCTGTCAGTTTCAAAAAATATTTTTGATTCGTACATTATGTTTCCAAGGCTGTTTCTTACAAGTGCAATCACTTCTGCAGCGATTGCTGATTTAAACGCAACAGGAAGGGCAGAACGTAAGGCGGATAAGAGCAAATAGCGAATATTAAACAAGCATATATCAAAGAAAATTCGGGTTTTACCAACACCAAGAACAATTGCACTCTCTACATTTTGATTGTAAAACGAAGGCTCTGCAAGGCATACTGTTTCTAACACTATTGGCAAACTCATTATAAAAGCAACATAAAAAGGCAAGGATGAGGTTTTTATCCATATCAAAAACAGTATGGTAACCGAGGCTACGGGGAGCGATTTAACAACACTGGCAAGTGTTTGTACATAGGTTTTGAGAACAGGGAAAATATACAGCATGTATAATGCGCCAAAAGCTATCAGAAAAGACAATAAAAATGCAGACAGCCCCGTAAGCGATGTTATAAAAAATGACCGATAAAAGTATGGATCCTTAAGGAGCGACATGGTTGAAACAAATACATCGCTTATATGGGGAAACACTGCCCTGTTTGCTACAAACAAGGCTATAATCTCCCAAATTACAAAAACTAAAATTATTGAAATCAGACTGTGAATCTGACGTTTACTCATAAAAATCTTCCATAGGAGCAGATCCTCCTATAAAACGCGGAGAAGCCTTGAACAACACATCGTAAAACGGAAGTAGAAGTTTTTTAGCCTCCACTCCGGTTATAGCAACTGCCCCAATTCGTACAAGCGCATTTTTTATAACATCTTCTTTGGCTATATCAAGCTTGTCCACAACACGTGCTGTTAAAGCAGGATCGTTTTTTACAATCTTTACGGAACTCTTTAAATCATAAAGAAAATTTTGTATTTCTTTTTTATGAGATGCTGCATATTCTTTATTGGCTATAACAACGGAAATAACAACATTATCTGAAAATCCGGCTTTTTTCCATTCATCACTTAATGAGAATAAAATCCTGTATTTTGGATCTTTAGTCAAAAGCAAGGATGCAAAAGGCTCAGGAAGCATTACTACGGCGTTGTTTGAGCTAACAGCGTCCTTAATGACTTCCGCTGCCTCACTCTTCCATTCTATATTGCTGCTCACATAGCCTAACCCTTCTTTTTCAAGAAGTGATGTGAGCAAGATATCGGGCATAACGCCCTTGCCCTGAGCAATAATTTTCTTGTCTTTCAAATCAGATATACCGCTGATCTTCATACCATCCGGGGCAAGAAGATAAATGGCATCAACAGTATTGACGGCAAGAAGTTTTGCATTATGTGAACTCTTATTGTATAAAATTGAGGCCATATTAACAGGAACTGAAACAATATCAAGTTCCCCTTTTAAAAACCCCAAAGCAATTTCATCGGGCAGCGAAGATATGGTAACAGAGTAATTACCCCTTGTTTTATTCTGGCTACTACCCTCTATAAGATGAGCCATACCTATTCCGGTTGGTCCCTTTAAAACTCCAAGATGAACAGTTTCACTGCTGCTTTTTTTTGAACATGATGATAAAAACAAAAAACAAATTATAGATATATATAATAACTTTTTCATACAAAGTAATGGATCATAAAAACGACCCCAGAGGGACTTGAACCCCCGACATGGTGGTTAACAGCCACCCGCTCTACCGGCTGAGCTATAGGGTCATAACGATTAACGCTACATTATGAGAGTATAACATTCATGATGCTGTTTTGCAATACCCACAATGTATTTTTTAACCGAAATGCAGGAAACGGGAATTGAACCCGTATGGAGTTACCTCCGAGGGATTTTAAGTCCCTTGCGTCTACCGATTCCGCCACTCCTGCATTAAAGCCTTGTCTTTAGACACATAATATTGAACAAAATTTCACCCCGTTTGTCAATGTTAAAACAATACCACCCTAAACTTAATGCAAGAAAAAAAAGCGTTAACGCATAGCTTCCGTTTAAAAAAAACGATCAAATATAAATTAATCGTTTATGGGGGCTGTTTTGTAAGCGGTTTATGAGGCTGCTTCAGTTCTGATTAGTTAATGAAATTCTGTATTTCAAAGCTTTTAGGAATAAATACTACATCTTACGCTTTGCAGAGCACTCGCTCACTTGTAAAGAATAAACCATAGTTCTTGAAAGAGCTGCCGGATTAAAAGTAACCGGAAATCCGTTCACCTTACAAAACACTGATTCATCAGACGGATGATGATGTTTCATAAGAAGGTCCAAGGCTCTGATTTTTTCATTATCATCTGAGATTATATGTAATTTTCCCCTTCCCATGACGCTTTCAAAGGTGAAGGTGCAAAAGCCCTTTTCTTTAACGTAGATAAGATTGTGAGAAGTATCGCATTCAAAAGAAGCTTCCGTTCCTTCCTTTATAAGAGTTGTTTTATACCCCTCTGTTGCGCTATGAAAATAAAGGAATATCTTTTTATCAATAACCTCAATGCCAAAGTTCAACGGCAGGATATAAGGGACAGGCTCACTGCTAAATCCCAATCGGATACAATCGCATTTGTTGATGATTTCAACAATTTCATTAAAATCAGTTACTTCTCGGTCTGATCTACGCATACCTCTTCCCCCCTGTTATTTTTAAACACAGCTAAGTGGCAAACAATAAACGTTATAAAGAAAACTTGCAACTCAATTTGAGTTATATGAAGACAATAACTTATGGTTATAGTCGTTTGCAAGTCCTATTGCCAATGACATTGAAATCTTTGATTCTTCCATAGTCGGCACCTGAACCTTAACCAACAACAGAGGAATTAACGACGAAAGTGTCAATAAACTGCCAACACCAGCAATAATTCCTCCCGGAATCAACAATGAATTATTATATCCTGAAAGACCGCACATCAAAGCTCCGGCTATCATAGCTCCCAATCCCACTCCTAACAATGTATATCCTGCAATATTAACTGCATCCTTTTTTCTTTGATAAGCATCATATTGAGAATTATACATTTCGATTTTATTCCTCATATCATCCTCTAAGTCGTACGCACCGACCATATGTAAAAAAGAAAGTTTACTGATTTTTTCAGGACCGCAATACGGAACCCAATCAATGCTTTTATTTGTTTCCGAATATCCGTCCGATGTTGCTCCGCCTACTGCTGACGATGCTAAAATAAGAGTAGAAACCAATCCCAAATTCCCGGAATAAAAAAGCGGAGCATATGAAAACGTGTTAGTTTTGCTATGCGTTTTTGATTTTTCCTCTGTTTCTATACTTAAATGATTGTATAAAAAGTGATTCTTTTGTTCTTCTGTAAGATTTTGGTAAATTTCTGCATCGTTGTTATTTGTCATAACCGTTTCCGTAAAAGCGGCAAAAACAGAGGTTGAACACACTGCTAAAAGTATTACTAAAGCTGTAACTGTATGAATAATTTTTTTCACAATTTACTCCATCTGTGATGTAAGGTATAACCATTATATTAGAAAACACCATAAAAGAGAATAATGCATGGCGTGGATGAGGTGAATTTAGTGTAATCTCAGTTATATCTAAAACAATTACTTTTCCTTTCTAAAAATACAAAAAGAACAGGTTTTTAAAACAATAGTGGTATACGAGGCGGCTGCTCCCCTCTTGCACTTATAAAAGCCACAGACGGAATTGTCTGTGGCTTTGTTTAGGACGTGGGTGTATTAACCTGTTACGCTTAATGTTCACTACAATACTCTTGGAGAGCCTCATAATATAATCGTGTTATTTCGCAGTTATGATCTGTACTTTTCATATAATCCCCGTTGTTTTCATTTGCATTTTTTGAAAAGCAAATATGACAAAACGGACGAATATCACAACCGTTACACTTTTTAAAATCACTGTAGCGAATATCTCTAATTTTTTTAAAGGCTGATGAGTGTAAAAGTATATCCAACATTGTATTGTGTTTAACATTACCACAAACACAGTTCCATCCGGGGCATGGTACAACATCTCCGTTTGAGTTGATTGCAACTCCGTTTAAACCAACTCCGCATGGTCTATCTGTTGTTTTGTACCCATTTTTAATCTGTTCAATATCAATGGCTTTAGCTTGTTGAATCAGAGAACTTTTATATTGAGCTTTTAATGTTTGATAATCCGGACGATGTAAAAGATTTTGAGTACAACAGTCACTTTCTGCAAATATGTCGTTATCTATTCTAAGCTTGATATTATTCTCTTTACACCATTTACTAACATCGCTGCTGTCATTGATATTATAGTCCATTAACGGACACGCTATCCAAACATTAACATTATTGTTAAGGAGCTTTTTTATATTAGCAAATGTTTTATCAAAGGAGCCTTTAAGGATTGTGATTTTGTCATGCGTTTCTGCCTTCAAGCTATACAGCGAAATTTGAACGGTAGTTAGCGGATTTTTAAACAACTCAAGATATTCATCATTAAGCAACGTTAAATTGGTAAATACCGTAACAAAGATATGCTTTGTTTGCAGCCTTTTAATAACTTCCGCAAAGCGAGGGTGCAGCATTGGCTCACCGCCGGATATGTTTACACTCATAACGGATGAAGAATTATCAATTTCATCAAGAATTTTATCAAGTGTATGGTTATCCATATCTTTTATTTTATCTTGATGAGGAATATAGCAGTGAATACATCTTTCGTTACATCTGTTTGTTAACTCAATATGAATGTGACGTAGATCAACCGAATTGTCAATCTCTTGTGTGAGTTCTCCCTCTTTAATCATGGAATCACTTGGTATTTGCTGCAATTCATCATCACATTCAATATCAACCATATTCAGTTTTTTTAAACTGTAATAAAATTCTATAGCATCGTTTTTTAGTGTCTCATAAGATACATCAATATAAACTGATAAAAGGTGTTTTACAACAGTATCTATGTTTTGATATTCATACGTAAGGCATGAACAAAAAGGAATGGACCCCTCCTCTACAACAACAGATGATTCTTCTAAACCATTCTGTCCTCTGTATAAAATCCATCCCCTTTTGTCAGACACTTTAAAAACAGTTACATTATTTAATTTAACTTTCATTTTTTTATCGTATCTAATAGTAACAAATCACCCTACTCTACATTGCATTCTCATATCATTCCACTTAGGTGGACAATTAAATCCAATACCACCCATGTTCACAACTTTCGTTGCCTGTGGTTTACTGTACTTCATTTTTTACCTCCTTTATATTAAGTTTTTCAAGA
>JAQYLW010000073.1 GCA_028719825.1 Spirochaetales bacterium
CCAAGAACGTCTTTTATAACTCCCTGATTAATAAATGTCAGTATTAACGAAACGAAAGACTATACTAAAAACAACAATGAAACAAATTTCAGATATCCTTTTAGCCTTTGCATTAAAATATTATGATTTAAAAAAATGAAACTTTCAATTATGCTAAAATAAAGGGGTGCTTTTAAAGTGACAGGATTTTGCAGAAAATATGGCTTTGATTTTATATTTGCGCTGTGTTTTCTGTTTTTGTCTTTTTTATTTCTGTTTCCGTTTATATCACTGATGATAAGGTCGTTTTCTCTTTCATCGTTCTTAGACGTTATCAGGCAGCCTTATCTTTATAGGATTTTGTTTAATACGCTCCGTCAAGCCGTATTGTCTGTTTTGTTGTCGCTGTTCGTTGCCGGAGTTTGTTTGTTTGTGGTTTGCCGTGCCGATTTTAAATTCAAAGAGTTCTTTATGTCTGTTACTTATCTTCCGTTTGTCATACCAAGCATAATTATAGTTCTTGCTTTCGTGTTGCTTTTTGGCAAAAATTCGCCTTTGAACATCAATATTCTGTATTCTTTGAAGGCCGTTGTAATTGCTCATGCATTTTACAATTTCCCCGTAATAATGCACCCGATTTATGAAGCTTATATGTGCATGAACAGAGCCAAAGAGGATGTTTCATACACTCTTGGCGCAAAACCCGTAAGGGTGTTTTTTACAATAACGTTAAGAGAGCTGCGTAATACACTTCTATCATCTCTGCTTCTTGTATTTATGTACTGTTTTTCAAGCTTTGCAATAGTCCTTACGCTTGGCGGAGGAATAAAGAATACAACATTGGAAACAGAGATATACAAGAACTTTAAAACCACTCTTAATCAAACGCTCGGAACTGCATATGCGCTTGTTTCCTTTTTGATTATGCTTTTGATGACGGCATTGTATTTTGCGCTTAACGCTAAGGGGAAAACAGAAAAGACCGCAAAAAGACGGATTCTTAAAAAGGGCGGTATTATGAGTTCGGTTTTTGCCCTTGTCTTTGGAATTGTAATACTTGCCCCCGTAATACGAATAGTTCTGTTCTCTTTTTTCCCCTCTGGTGGCAGAGGAAGGATGAATGTGTTTAAAGCCTACGGCAATGTTTTTTCTCATTATAATGTGATAATCAACAGCATGGTTGTTGCCTTCATTTCCGCATCAATATGCGTATTTTTGTCCTTTGTGATAAGCGAGTATTTTGTAAGGCGTAATAAAAACCTGTCGGCAGCCGTTGTTTTTTTACCGTTAAGCGTGTCGGGTATTGCGCTTTCAGAGGGATGGAGGGCAGTTAGCGGAAACGGATATTTCTTTAGCGTGATAACTCTATCCTGCGTTCATGCTTTTTTGTCCTTTCCGCTTATTTACAGATACATAGACAGCGGAGTGCGTAAAATTCCTTTGTCCGTGAGGAATGTTTCTTTAACTCTTGGCTGTGATGAAACCTACAGCGTGTTTAAGTGTGATGCAAGCATTTTAAAATCAACGCTTGTAAAGGGGTTTGCTTTGGCGCTTGCCCTTTCGCTTGGCGAGGTAAGCAGCGTTTTGATAGTGTCAAGAAGTTCATTCACAACGCTTTCAGGGGCTATATATTCCTATATTTCGGGATATGATTACGCATCGGGTGCATCAGCTGCAGTAGTGCTTATTGTTCTTTCTTTGTTGCTTACCCACATTGCAGGGCGTAAGGCAAAATAAATGATGTGCCTATACAATCTGAATTGTTGCAACATAAATTTATATTATATAATATTATGAATATAGGTGAATACCGTATTATCGCTATGATAAACCGTAGAGAGGACATATGAAAAACAAATCAGTGATAATTTTTTTGATTGTGGTTCTGATAGTGCCGGCCGCACTTTTTGCTTCGTCCGCTAAAAATGTTATAACATGGGTTTTGCCCGGCGCAGAAGCTCAGAATGCGGATACGCCGTCTGAACCGGTGAAAGAAGAATTCAGTTATTTAAACGGCTATGATAAAGTCTCACGTTCCGTTAAAGCTTCGGGATTTGGTAAAACCGTATCATCTGCCCTTACGGATTCACATAAAAGGCTTGTTGCCGAAATAGAGGATCAGCTTATTTATCGTATGAATCGTTTTACCGTATCAACGTTTACGGACATGAGTGATTACGTAAGATATTACGCTGTTAACAGAAATAAAATAATATCATTGATCGCTCTATCTGCCGAAACAAAGAATGTAGAACAGATGAAGTACGGCTTTGTTGTTACACGCGAAGTAAGCAGGGCTACCTTTGAAGACGTGTTTAAAAAATTCATATCCTCTGCAACAGAGCAAATGAATATAGACTCAGAAACAGCTAATGTTGCCAACGATCAGATGAATAAGTTGATTGGAGAATTTCAAGACAAAGATCCTGTTGTGTTTACTTTTATAGACGGTAAATTACAGTAATTTAAAGATAGGGTATTATGGAGGATTACTCTTTTAAGACAAGAAAGATTGTTTTTGTTGCACTGTTTGCAGCATTGATTGCGGTTTTTGGTATTGTAGCGGTTCCTGTGCCCGGAACTCCTGTTCCCATAGTGTTGCAAAACATGATTGTTATACTTACATCGCTTGTATTGGGAACAAAATTAGGAGTGTTATCGGTTGCTCTGTTTTTGTTCACGGGTCTTATCGGACTTCCTGTGTTTTCAGGCGGTGGCGGCGGACTTGCAAGGTTTTTAGGACCAACAGGCGGATTCCTTTACGGCTATCTTTTAGCATCTTTTATAAGCGGTTTGGTTGCAGGTAAGGCAAGTAAGAGTAATAAATTACTTCGCTTGTTTTTGGCATCGTTTGCAGGCTTTGTGGTTTTGTACATTCCGGGAATTATCCACTTTTCGCTTGTATTGAACAAAACGCTTTCACAAACACTCAAGCTTGCCGTAATTCCGTATTTGCTTCCTGATGCAATCAAGGCATTTGTTGCACCTCTCATTGCATATCCCTTAAGGAAAAACATAAGTACGCTGTTTAATGCACAGCCTATTGTGGAAGAACACGGAAATGACGAATCTAAACAATGAGACTCAAAAACCTCAGATATCTGCAAGCAATATTTCAAAATTCTTTATAAAGCCTGACGGCAGCAAGTTTTATGCTTTGAACAATGTTAGTTTTTCGGTTAATAAGGGAGAGGTGTGCATAATAAGCGGCGCAAACGGATCGGGTAAAAGCTTGCTTATGCAAATTATCGCAGGACTTGTAAAACAGTCCTCCGGAACGGTCGATAATGTCTCAAAGCCCGGAATTGTTTTTCAGGATGCAGAGGCGGCAATACTTGGCGATACGCCGCTTGATGACGTTTTGTTTGGTCTTTCAAATATAGGTATCAGAAAAAAACAGGGATTGGATATTGCGTTAAAAAGCCTTGAGTCGGTGGGGCTTTCAGAAAAAAAGGACAGCCCCTCGCGTATGCTTTCGGGCGGAGAAAAAAGGCGACTGGCAATTGCAAGCATAATCGCCATGGGGTTTGAAACCATCATTTTGGATGAACCATACAGCAATATGGATTACAATGGGGTAAAAAGCGTTAACAGAATAATTCGCTCTCTCCACAACGAGGGGAAAACCATTGTTATTCTAAGCCATGAAATTGAAAAATGCTTGGGCATGGCAGATAGATTTGTGGTTTTGTATAACGGTAAAATTGAATATAATGCAGAAACCGACAACATCAGCGAATTACCTTTGGAGAAGTGGGGAATTAAAAATCCTCTAAATGCCTGTTTGAGTGTAAATTCGTTGGTTTGGGAGTAAAATACATGCTTTTTATGTACACAAAGCGCAACGGAATTGTGCAAAAACTCCCTGCTTTATTAAAAATTGCGTTTATCTTTGTAATGTCGGTTGCTTCAACTTTGTTTGGAATTCATGCAAACCTGTGTTTGTTTTTTGCCTGCTTTATACTCTCTGTTCTGTCCAAGGTGCGTGTTTTTGAATTTGTAAGCGATTTGAAATATGTTTTCGGATACTCTGTTTTTATAATTGTTCTGGATATGGCGTCTTACTTTATTGAACACAAAACACTTGTGGGAATGAATACGGGGTGTTTTAACTTCCCCCTTGTTGTTCGTCTTATCGCCGTGTTTGCCCTCTCTTCGCTGTTTTTTAGAACAACCGGAGTTTATGAAATAAGAACTGCAATAGAGGATGTTGAAATAGTTTGTACTGGAGGAAAGACAAAGCGTACTTTTTCAAAGAGTTTTACACTGTTTTTCTCGTTTATTCCCAAGCTGTTCTACTTATGGAATCAAATTGAAAAGGCATACGCAGCAAGGATGGGCAAAAAAGGGATAAAGAAGATAATAGCTGTTGTTCCAATTTTTATATCAGTAAGTATAAAACGTGCCGACACCACCGTGCTTGCTCTGTTGAACAGAGAAACTAAATCATAATAATATTATTACGTGCTCAAAAAACATCAAAAGTTTGTTCTTTTCCACGTTTTAATAATTCTATGCCTTGTTTGTTCGTGTTCTTTTAATATTCCTAAAGACAGCAAGGTCTATATTGTGGGTATAGGGCTGAATTACAACGGTGTTAATCAGCTTGAAGGTACAATCAATGATACTGCTGAATTTTGTACATACTACAAGTATATATTAGACAAAAAGGGGATAGACAACGAGGTGTTTTATATGCTTCAAATGGTTGACCCCGAAACAAATAACGATATTACAAACTATAAATCGGAATATGCACCAAGCAAAACAAACGTAAAGAATTTGTTAAACGCATTTGCTGATGGAAGCAGCACTCATCAAAAAATCACGAAAAATGATTTACTTGTTATCTATTATTCCGGGCATGGTTCAGAAGCATCATCCATAGAAGATCCTGAAAGGGGAGCAATGAACTTAATGAGCTATCCTAACCAGACAGAATACGAGATATATCCCCATAAAGAACTTATAGAAGATTTAAAGAAAATAGAAGGAACTGTGGTTGTCATTTCCGATTCGTGTTTCTCAGGACATCTTGCAGGAGAAGTGAGCGATGTCAGCGCGGAGATAAATAATGGGAGTGCTTATAATGATTATGGCAAGAAAGGCAGCTATTCAATGAATTTTGGCTCTCTTAAATCCGTAAGCGGCATACATGTGCTTGCCGCTTCACAAGCAGCAGAT
>JAQYLW010000074.1 GCA_028719825.1 Spirochaetales bacterium
ATGGGCGTAAAGGTTTATACGAACAATGTTGTCGTGCTTCACTTAAAAACTTGGGAATTTCATATTTTGACGTCTATCTTCTGCATTGGAGGGACAGCGTAAATCTTGCCGATATGGTGGTTAATATGGAAACTTTAAAAAGTAAAGGATTAATTAAAGCTTGGGGAGTTTCCAACTTTGATACAGACGACATGAAAGACTTATTAAACGTGCCAAACGGATATAAATGCTTTATTAATCAAGTGTTATATAACATACGTTATCGCGGTATAGAATATGACTTAATTCCTTTTTGTAAAAAGCACGGTATAGCAATTATGGCATATTCTCCGTTTTGTAATACTAGGGAAATGCTCGGTATTTCTAAAACAGATTGCGTATTAGAGAATATCTGTTTAAAAGAGGACAAAACGCTATACTCTCTTCTTCTTGGCTTTGTAATAAGGGATAATGATGTTTTTACCGTTTTTAAAACAACAAACAGAGAACATATAAAAGAGAATATGAAGAATGTTTATTCTCCTTTGAGTGATGAATCATTACAGCATTTAAACGGTATATTCCCACCTCCTTCATCAAAAGTACCGTTGCATAAAATATAGACAGAAGTTCACTAAGCGATGTAATATAATTTTAAATAAGGAAAAAGGTAATCCAGTGTCAGATATAACCAAGAAAGCCTTGGAGAGGTCGTTAAAAAAACTGCTTCTCACAAAACCTCTTAGCAAAATTACCGTAAGCGATATAACAGATGATTGTAAAGTCAATCGTATGACGTTTTATTACCATTTTACGGATATTTACGATTTGATAAAATGGATTTGCCTTCAGAATGCAGACGAAGCTTTGGATAATAACAAGACCTATGATACGTGGCAGCAGGGTCTGCTGAACATTTTTAACATTATTCGCAAAAACAAGGTTTTTGTTGAAAGTGTTTACAGGGATATGGACAGGAGAGTAATAGAGCGATATCTTCACCCTCAGGTGCATAATCTTATTATGGGAGTTGTTGAAGAGAAGTCGGATGGCATGGCAGTTTGCGACAATGATAAAAATTTTATTGCCTCGTTTTTGGAGTATGCATTTGAAGGTATGATTTATGCCTGGATTGAAAGCGGAATGAAAGAAGATCCCGAATATCTTGTTTCAAGTGCTTCTGTGATAATACAGGGCGACGTTGCTCTTGCTTTGAAGGAGTTTTCAAACAAAGCATAAACATTTTATTATACATTTATCTGTTTTTGATTAGTTTTTTATCATTTGCGAATTATTGATTATTTATATTGTTTATTTTTGGTCTTAAATTATCAGGTTTAAAGAATAAAAATAAAAGGAGATAAACAATGTATTATTCAAGTGGAAATTACGAGGCTTTTGTAAAACCGTTAAAGCCGGAAGGAGTGGATAAAAAATCTGCTTATATAATAGGTACGGGACTTGCGGGACTTACTGCGGCATTTTACCTTGTACGCGATGGCAGAATGAAAGGAGAGCACATTCATATCCTTGAAAAATCGGATATTGCCGGCGGAAGTTGCGACGGAAGAAAGGATATAACAAAAGGTTTCTTCATGCGCGGCGGAAGAGAGATGGATAACCATTTTGAAGTTATGTGGGATGTATATAGGGATGTTCCGTCTATTGAAAATCCGGATCAAAGCGTACTTGACGAGTACTATTATTTGAATAAAAAAGATCCCAATTATTCCCTTTGCAGAGCTACCGTGAATAAAGGGCAGGATGCTCATACGGATAAAAAATTTAATCTTTCAAAGAAATCGGCATTAGAACTTATGAAATTATTTATGACTCCGGAAGAGGAGTTGGAAGATAAAAAAATATCTGATGTGCTTTCTGAGGAGTTTTGGGAATCAAACTTTTGGTTATATTGGCAAACAATGTTTGCTTTTCAAAAATGGTCTTCAGCTCTTGAAATGAAGAGATATTTTTGCCGTTACGTTCATCATATAGACGGGCTTCCCGATTTCAGTGCTCTCAGATTTACAAAATACAATCAATACGAAAGCATGATTATGCCCCTTGTAAAATATCTTGAAAACAACAATGTTAAAATAGAGTTCGGCGTTGATGTGCAGAACGTTCTTTTTGATATTGATAAGAATAAAAAAGTTGCACGAAGAATAGAATTTATAAGAGACGGTAAAAATGAGTCTATTGACCTGTTAGAATCGGATCTTGTGTTTATAACAAACGGTTGTTGTACGGATACAAGTTGTTACGGCGATCAGACCCACGCTCCCTGTCTTGACAGTGTTAAAAACGGCAGGGGAGAAAGTTGGGATATGTGGAAAAGAATTGCATCTCAGGATGATTCTTTCGGTCACCCAGAAAAGTTCTCCGGAGATTTTGAAGCAACAAACTGGATGAGCGCTACCATTGAAACCTCTGATGATGAGGTTATTGATTATATAAAAAGAATATGTAAGCGGGATCCACGTTCCGGCAAGGTCACTACCGGAGGAATTGTAACTGTAAAGGATAGTGTAAATGCATGGTATCTTTCATGGACAATAAACAGGCAACCGCAGTTTAAATCACAGGACAAGAACAGCATTCTTGTTTGGCTATATGGCCTGAATACTGCAAGCGACGGTAATTTTGTAAAAAAGCACATGCGTGATTGCACCGGGGTAGAAGTGTGCAAGGAGTGGCTGTATCATATCGGCTTCCCCGAGAGTCGCATAGAAAAAACGGCAAAAGAGAAATGCAATACAACAACGTGTTTTATGCCGTATATTAACGCCTTTTTCCAGCCACGTAAAAAAGAAGACAGACCGCTTGTTGTTCCTAAAAATGCAGTGAACTTTGCGTTTATAGGACAGTTTGCCGAAACTCCCAGAGATACAATATTTACAACGGAGTATTCAATGCGTACCGGTATGGAAGCGGTATATACGCTGTTGAATATAGACAGGGGAGTTCCCGAAGTATGGGCAAGTGCATACGATGTAAGAGAATTGCTTAAAGCATCTTACTACGCTCTTGATAAACATTCTTTAAAGGATATTAAATTGTCGTTTAAGGAAAAAATGCTTTTAAAGACAGTGATGAAAAAGGCAAAGGGGACAGAGGTTGAAAAACTGCTAAAAGACAGCGGACTGATATAATTATTTATAAACGGATACCATAACATCGACGGTTTCTTTATAGCCGCCGATGTTTTTTTATATCTCTTTTTATATTTGACAATCTGATATCTTTGTCATAACTTTGAAGTAGCCTTTACCAACTGGGTGTAATTTTTAGTGGGGAAAATATGGATTTTTTTAAAAATGTCAGTTTGTCAAAGAATGATGCAAATCACTTGGTTTTAAGAATTAACGAGGATGTGAAAGCCGGAACTCTTATTGATCTTAATGCAATCACGGATATTGATACTTCATTTATCGGGAATCTCAACAGCCTTATCGATCAAAAAAAAGATGCTGTTTACAATGAGAAAATTAAGATTGAGCGTGAAGAGATTAAAAGGAAATATGAAGAATATATTGCCAAAGTTAAGCAGCAAGAGATGGATAATTATCAAAAGGAACTTAATGCAAAGATTTTAGAGAATAAATTAAAAAGCGAAAAAGAAGCAAGCGATATAAAAAGATCCTACGAGCGGAATGTACAAGACTTGAATAATCGTATTGCCAATGCCGATTTGCTAAAGAACAATGAAATACTTGAAATAAAAAACAAACACAAAGAAGAAATAGCAAAAAAAGACAGTGAAATAAACTTGTTAAATAATCGGCTATCTCAGGTTAACAGTGAAAAGGAGAAAGAGCTTTTACAGCACGACCTTGATAACAAAAGCATAATTGATGAAATAAAGGGAGAATATGATAAACAATTAAAAGAGAAGGACAATTTAATCAGTCAACAGAGTGGTGAAATAGAATCCCTTAAAAACTATCGTTTAACTCTTTCTACAAAAGGAGTAGGGGAAGATTTGGAGCAGTGGTGTTATAACGAGTTTAACAAGCATCGCTCAATGGGTTTTCAAAATGCCGAATTTTCAAAGGATAACGATATTAACAATGAGGGCGCAACAAAGGGAGACTTTGTGTACAGGGATAAGGACGAATTTGGAGAAGAGTGTATCAGCATTATGTTTGAAATGAAAAATCAAACCGAAACAAGCGGGAAAAAACACAAAAACGAGGATTTTTATGCAAAACTCAATAAGGATCGAAATAATAAAAATTGTGAATACGCCGTCCTTGTTTCCATGCTTGAACCCGAAAATGAGTACTTCAATGTGGGTATTCAGGATGTTTCGTACATGTATCCTAAAATGTATGTAATACGTCCCCAGTTTTTAATGCCTCTCATCAGCATTCTTAAAAACGAATCCGTAAAGGGTGCATCCAATCGCAGAGCATTGGCAGAAGAGAGACAAAAGAATATTGATATTACAAAATTTGAAGAGAAGATTAACACTTTCAAAACCGGTTTTACAAAACACTATGAAAAAGCAGGGAAAAGGTTTACGGATGCAATAGCTGATTTAGACAAGGCAATAAAAAAACTTACCGATACCAAAGAAGCACTGTTATCATCAAGAGATGCTCTTGAAGATGCCAATGACGATCTTGACAGTTTAACAATAAAAAAACTCACTTACGGTAATAAAACCATGAAGGAGTTATTTGCTTCTGCCAATAAAAACCAAGATACAAATAACGAATAGTTTTTAAAATCAGAATATAATATATCCTAAGGGGGGCAGATTATGGACGAACACATAAAGTATTTAAAAATGGCAATAGAGGTTTCAAAAAAAAGCAGACAGCACGGTAATACACCTTTTGGAGCAATCCTTGTTGATAAGAATGGAAATGTTCTATTAATGCAGGAAAATGAAGAAATTACGGAGCATAAATGTACGGGCCATGCCGAAACAATGCTGTGTGAGAAAGCTTCAAAATTATATTCAAAAGAGTTTTTATGGCAGTGTACATTATATACAACAGCAGAACCGTGTTCCATGTGTTCTGGTGCTATTTACTGGGCAAATATAGGCAGAGTTGTGTATGCAATGAGTGAAAAACAACTCCTTTCCCTAACCGGTGATGACCCTCAAAACCCAACGTTCGATTTGCCGTGTCGTAAGATTTTTGCATCCGGACAAAAGACTATAGAGGTCATCGGTCCGTTTGCTGAATTGGCAGAAAAAGCATCAGAAGTGCACAAGGGATATTGGAAATAAAGGAAGAAATATTGGACGACAATTGTTTTTATAAAGACGGGCTTAATTTCTCGTGCAGAAAAGGGTGCAACAAGTGTTGTTCCTCAGAAAGCGGATTTGTTTTTTTATCATCAAGTGATATAGATGAAATAGCAAAGGCGGTTAATTTAACCCGTGATGAAGCCATAGCGGTTTATACTCGTGAATACGTATCATCCTCAAACGAAAGGATGCTTGTATTAAAAGAGTATTCAAACGCCGATTGTGTATTCCTTACAAAGGAAGGCTGTTCAATATACGATCATCGTCCCCTTCAGTGCATTACATATCCGTTTTGGGACAGAATCCTCAGGTCAAAAGAAGATTGGGATAACGAGGCTAAAGAATGCCCTGGAATAAACTGTAAGGATGGTCATATATCAAAAAAAGACATAGACTTTATTCGCTCACTTTTTGAGCTTCCTCATTGCACATTGTTAAAGTGATTTCAACAGTCAATTTCAGCGTTCGTCATTAAATTGACAATCTGCATTTATTAACCTAAAATATAATTGACAGTGCCCTCCAAGCATAAGGCTTTAAGCACTGCGTACCGTGGAGGGACTTTTTAATTTATGATTCCAAAATTAAAACCCGCTCTCGAGATTGAAGAGCAGATTAAAAATCTTAAAATCAAGCATAAACTCATCATAAATGATACAAATAAGGCAAAAGAAATTCTTGAGTCTGTAAATTACTATAGATTGACAGG
>JAQYLW010000075.1 GCA_028719825.1 Spirochaetales bacterium
TAAAGAGGATACTTTTGTATAAGCTGGGGTAAGTCCTACTTTATAATCAATGTTTTCAAAAAGATTTCTGCGTGCCGTAACCGCATTTGCTATAAGAACAGCAGTATACATATTTACGGTTAAAGCCGGCTGCAGATAGTTATACCCTCCTTCCGGTTGTCTTGAACCTATGGAATAAATGTTTTGTCCTTTTTCGGATGACGAATACTTAATACTTGGCAGTTCAATGTTGCCTATATATTCCTTAAACTGTTTTAAGTATTCAATTAATCCTCCCGTAATAAGATGTTCGGATATGTAGAAATCCTTATCTACCGTACCAAGAGTAGTATCATCCATAAGCTGAGCTTTAACTCCCGGATATTTATACCCTTTTGCAGGCAACAGTATTTCCCTGTATAAAACACCGTCCGGCGGATTTGGTTTTACATCGCTTCCAAGATTTGGCATATACGGAGAAATTTTAATTTGCCAATATTCACCGTCGTTGCCCCATACTGCCCAGAGTGAGGTATCATTTTTGTCAGTTACCAAACATGCACCGTTTGAAACAGGGTATTTTGTGATCCCTTTTATTGCATCTTCGGCACTTGATGCCCAGCCTTTAAATGCATAGCCATGACGGGATGGAACACCTATTACATTAAAGGTTCCTATATTAGACGGATAAGAGAGCGTAAAACCGCCATACACTTCCCCTTCAGCCACAGTGTTTTTTGTTCTGCGTATAACGCATTTATCATCTGCCTGATCAATCCAAACAGACATTTCAGCATTCACACTCCTTGTATTTTCATCAACACCGGTGCCGTTTTCATCTGCGGTAAACCATGCGGGATCCTTAAATGTGAATGTGACAGGTTCTATATAATTCCACTTTGCATAGTAATTTTTATTGCCGTCCACTACAGAACCTTGTGTAACTGTTTCCTTACTTTCGGGACCTTTATCAACCCAGCACTCAAACTCATAATACTCGCTGTCGCAAAGAATAGAGGGAATATCATCCTGTGTTATTGTATAATCAATATATTCGGCACTTAACAGAGTGTCTTCATATATTCCGCCTATAAATGTGTTATTGTCATCAACTATTCCGTTTACATTCAGAATCCTTTGTCCCTTAACAACTTTACTTACGGGAACCGTTGCGCTAACCCCCTCAGGAGTATTGGCATGATAGGTAATTGTATATTGATGTACCTTTTTGAATTCACTTTCGGGAATGGCTGTTACAACTGATGATAATGGATCATCGGATTCATGCCATTTTTTTTCTGCAGGACGATAATAATAAAATAAATCTTCTTTCTTATCTTGCCTTACTGTTAATTTATAACACGCATCACTGTTGATAAAAAACGCAGACAAGTTTTCATCTTTTATAAAGGGATATTCAACTCCTGCTTCATAATAATCCTCTGACTCACTTTCGTAAAACAGAAAAATCTTTGGATGTTTTTGAAGTTTGGGGAGCGTAAACGTTTCGGGGTTATGTTTATACTTGGCATAAGATGTAACAGAGCGTGGCATTGAAATATTATACAATTTCCTTTCATTATTAGATTCGAAAATGTCAATCTCAACACTGTCAGCCTTTAAGTAATAACTCTTTGCGCTCACTAAAGATGTAAACTTATTATCCTGAGGAGCCAGTGCTGAATTAACCACCTCACCGCCGTCATAATTAAGATTTACGGAAATTGTTTTATCCTCCGGAAGAGGGACAACAAAATCGAGAGGTATCACTTGCGTACATTCCTTATCGTAGTACCATTTATCACCCTTATTGTAATACTCTTTATATACTTCTTCGCTTCCTTCACTTTTTAAAAGCGTAAGCGTATATACGGGCGCTTCAGGATGAGATGGGCTATGATTTACAGGACAAGAAGCGAACAATACAACAGATAAAAATAAAAAATAAAAAACTTTTACAATTCGTTTCATAACAGCCTCTATATACAATTTATTTTAACACTGCAGAGTATAAAAATCCAAGAAAAACCAAAGCAACAAAACCAAGTGACAAAATAAAAAAAAGCACGCCGTAAAGCGTGCTCATCCGCCATAAAATAACAGATTAGTTGAAATACCTCTTTAAAAGGCCTGCAAATGCTTTGCCGTGGCGAGCTTCATCACGTGCCATTTCATGAACCGTATCGTGAATTGCATCAAGACCGAGTTCCTTTGCTTTCTTAGCAAGCATTGTTTTACCCATTGTAGCTCCGTTTTCGGCTTCTACTCTCATCTGAAGATTCTTTTTTGTGGAATCCGTAAGAACTTCGCCAAGGAGCTCTGCAAATTTAGCAGCATGTTCTGCCTCTTCAAGAGCAGCTCTTCTCCAATATTCACCAATCTCAGGGTATCCTTCTCTATGAGCAACACGTGCCATAGCAAGATACATTCCAACTTCGCAACACTCACCGTTGAAATTCTCTCTAAGTCCTGCAATGATTTCGGGATCAGCACCCTTTGCAACACCTACAACATGTTCTGCAGCCCAAGAAAGTTCTCCTTCCTGCTTTACAAACTTTTCGGCGCCAGCCTTACAAACAGGACACATATCAGGAGCTTTATCGCCCTCTGCTGTGTAACCACATACTGAGCAAACCCATTTTGCCATAATTGATTCTCCTTCAAATTTTAGAATATATCTATATTATACGCTTAAGTATAAAAAACTTCTATATGTTATAAAAATTATCTATACACATTCTAATTATTGAGCCTTAGATAAATTAATTAACAACCTACCGGATGCTACGGCCTTAATTGTATCCCCCTCTTCTACAAATCCTATAACTCTATAATCTATTGTTTTTGAATACATAGCTGCTCCACTTGAGCCGGCATTAAAGTTAGTATCTGTGCTCCAACCATATGGATAGAGGGCTAACATTTGTTCTGTAGTATCACCTTTGTTAATAGGATCTGTTCCTGTTGAGCCATATGTATATGTTTTAACACCGTCTACTGTGTTTAATGTCTTTTTTGTAAAATAGAATGATGGTGTTTGAGGAGCACTTCCGTCGTTGTATTTAAAGTCAATACCAAGCATAGTTTGTCCTATCTTTTGTGTGTCAGATGATGGTATTATAATTGTTACTTTCTTTTTGTCAGCACTCAATTGAGGAACACCCAAAGTAGCATTTTTATGCCAATATACTCCCTCCGGTTTCATTTCAGAAAGGCCTGATACATAATCCGTTCTGAATGCTTTTTTATTATCCACACGAATATCGGGATGCTCACTGCTAAGTTCCATCTGTAAAACAGGAGCGGCTATTTTAAGTTTTCCGTCCTCGGATTTATAAACGCTTTGGGTTATAAATGAATTGTTTCCAATTGACAGCTTAAGCATATCAGTGGGAGTAAATAAAGTTTCGCCTACCTTAACATTTTCTGCATTATCAATTTTTCCAACTTCAATATAGAAATTAGCCGGTGGGGTAACATTATCACTTTGATTTTCAGAAGGTACAGTATTATACATATTTTTGATTTCAATAAGAGAACTTTTAACACTATCTTGTATGTTAACATCTTCGACAGGTATCTTTGTTTCGCTTGGGCATGAAACAAGTACCACGGTAAATAACAAACAAAAAATTAATGCAATAATTAATGTTTTCTTCATATTTCACCTCTTTTTATGACACAATTTAAAAGTTGTATCTTAGTATTATTATACGAAATTTTAGAAAAAAAAAAAAAAAAAAATCAACAACTTTATAAAAAAAAGATGTTTATAGAAGACAACCTATAGTTTTTTGTTAATATAATGACAATTATTGGAGGCGAATTAACAAAATGACTACAAGCCCGCTTATCGTACGGTCGAGTAAATATTGCACTGCCTGCAATATTTACGCAGATTTGTTGTTCAAATCTGCTATGCCGGTTTTTTTATTTTAGGGGGGGGGAGTACAAATAATACTTAAAATAAAGCAACACAAGGGTTGGAAAATATTTAATTAAATTAACGAATGAGAAGAAAATAAATCGCTTTGCGATTTATTTATTGACCTACTCGGCGCGACATTCGCCATAGCGAAGTCGCTTATCGTACGGTCGTGAACTTATTTTTGCAAAATAAGTTCGTAAGTCAACAAGTTGACTTACCATGCCGGTTTTTATTTTATAGCTTAGCGTGCAAGTAAACTTGTACTCTAAGCTATAAAATAAAAAAAACCGGCATCGACCTACTCTCCCACCTCATCACAAGGTAGTACCATCGGCACTAGGGCGCTTAACTTCCGTGTTCGGTATGGGAACGGGTGTTTCTGCCCTGTTATGGACACCGGTAATAATTATCTTATT
>JAQYLW010000076.1 GCA_028719825.1 Spirochaetales bacterium
AACAAGGCATCTTTTTTAATAACACTTTTTATCTCTTTATTCTCATCTTGGCCATTGTTATCAAGCATTACCTCATTCAATCTTTTGCGTATAACTTTGGATATATTGCGTTCAAGGTTTCTCACACCTGCTTCTGAGGTATAATCTGATATTATGCTTTCAATAGCGTCTTTGTCTATGCTGATCTCGTCCGGCTTTAATCCGTTTTTCTTAAGCGTACGCGGTATTAAATAGTTAGTGGCTATGTGAACCTTTTCGTTTTCGGTATATCCGGACACTTCTATAAGTTCCATTCTGTCAAGAAGCGGATAAGGAATTTTGCTAATGTCGTTTGCGGTTATTATGAATACCACGTGCGATAAATCAACCGGGAAATCAAGATAAACATCCTGAAATTCCTTATTTTGCTCGCTATCCAGCACTTCAAGCAGAGCCGATAAAGAAGCATTTGACGGAGCCTTATCTATCTCATCAAGAAGTATTACGGGATCGCGGGAATGTACGGTTCTTAAACACTGTATCAGTTTACCGGGACGAGAACCGACATATGTACGTCTATGCCCTACTATATCGGTTTCATCGTGCAAGCTTCCGATGGAGAAGCGTGTAAATTTTTTTCCAAGAGCCTCTGCAATGCTTTTTGCGATTGACGATTTACCTACTCCCGGAGGTCCCACAAGACAGATGATTGCACCTTCGTTACGATTGTTCTTTTTACGAACAGCAAGAAATTCAATTATTCTCTTTTTGACATCATCCATGCCGTAATGGCTTTTTTCTATAATGTCCTTTGCAATCACAAGAGAAAAATCCTTGCTGTACGGCTCATTCCACGGTAGTGAATAAACCGTATCAAGCCAGTTTAGCGCAACATTACTATCCGAATTGGAGCGTCCTTCCTTAGTTACGTGATTAATCTCAATGCAAATAGCTTCTTTGATCTCGTCGCTTGCATCAAGTGAGTCAACAAAATCTATGTACTTAGACAGCTCGTTATTCGCGGAATACTTTTTGTTGAATTTGCTGTAAAACGATTCTTTCGTTGGAGTACAATCATCATTTGGTTGTGTGACATCATAATATAATCCGTTTTCCATGTCGTCTACGAACATAGATACAAGATCACTGTCATTACTATCAACAATTTTGGCTTCCGGCTCATCATCGTTTACTGCATCCAGCAACTCTTCTACGATGTTTTTAAAGTTGTAGTTATCCTTATCATTACATGGTTTAAGGTCATCATCTTCCGACATAACTACCGAAAGAACTTCAAGAGAACACCTTATTGTGTCCTTTTTGAACCATGGATCTAAGTCAACTATCCTTGTTAAAACCTTTACAGGGACAGTTTTCATCTCTTTTTCGTTTTCTTTTGAAGGAATTTTTACAAAAACATGAAGCATAAGGTCATTTTTGTAGATCAAAGAATTCATAACGACTTTTATCTCTTTTGGATCTGTAAATTCAAATTCAAAATTATCACCAGGGTAAGGCACGCAAGGGACAATTCCCATATAAAGATCTTTAACTACACACTCATCATCATTCACCATAACATAAATCTCCTACTACTAACACAATACATATATATTAGAAAAAAAATCAATTATAGTCAAAACGTTAACACGCTGAGACTCACTTCTCAAAAGTTGTGTAAAACTGTTTTTCTTTCTGAAATGGAAAAGATATAAATGTATAGGCAAATATTTATAGTGTCATCATACTATGAATGACTATTCGGCGATAAAACGGTAAGAAGAAAATATAATTAGACAATCCTCTATAAGCACACTCCTTATCATGAGCCAGACAATCTGAAGTGGATGCCATTTATTTCAGCTTTTTGCCAATATCAAATGCCTTTGCAAATGTCCTAGAAAATGACAAATATGCTCCATTGCCTATGTCAAACGCAAGCGGCTTCAGTTTGTTGACGTCAATCTTTTTATCAGTCAATACCTTATCATCAACAGTTACATTCTGAATCTCGCCGAAACAGTGACAATGCTCTTTTTCATAGGAAATAAGAGAACACTCGATACTAATTGGATAGTCAGTTAAAACCGGTGCGTCAACAACTTGTGATTTTTCAGCATACAGACCGCTCTTCTTGAATTTGTCTTTTTCGTTGTTGCCCGAAATTATACCGACATAATCGGAAGGAACTGCCGTATCTTCAGTTGCAACCTGCACGGTGAATGCCTTTCTTTTTAAGATGTTCTCAACCGTCTTATGCTCTGGGGAAAGACATAGAAAAACCTGATGGTCATCTCCGACTCCGCCCCATGCCGCATTCATTGCGTTTACGCTACCGTCCTCATTGTATGTTCCGATTATAAGAACCGGCTGAGGATATATCAGAGGCTTCTTACCAAAACTTACTCGCATTTTTTTCCTCCTAATACTTCAATGTAAAAACTCACAGGTCTAAATCCATCCTTTGAAATCCACTCATCTCCCTCTTT
>JAQYLW010000077.1 GCA_028719825.1 Spirochaetales bacterium
ATCAGAGTGCATTTCCTTTTACCAAAACTGCATCCTGCTTATTTCCTTCTTCCCCTATCTCTAATGCTTTAATTTTCATAGCCACTATCTTTCTCAATAGCAACCCTAATACAATATTAAAATTCTTTATATGTTGTCAAGCAACTTTTGAATTTTTTTTGTATTTTTTTTGCATCTCATCAAAATCACCTTATGTAATTTGTTGGTTTTGTCAAAATGCTTTATCATAATAGTATGAAAATAAAATTTTGTCCATACCATTTTTATATTTTTTTTATTTTATTATGTTTTCTTTTTATTTCATGCTCATCTCAAACACAATTTGAAATATCCGGCAATGCAATCAATCTGTCAAACAACACCGAATTAAATAATGAATTCTTCGATCTTGTAAATGACTATGATGTTCAAAACGGCGAAAAAACACCGAGCGAAATTACCAAAGCTCTGTATGAAGAAATCCTATCTTCCCTGTCTGACTATTGCACAATATATAATAGCAACAATCAAGAACAGTCTTTCCAAATTGATGCACGGGATTTTAATATGCCCGAACTTATTTTATTCATTAATAAACTATGCCCCGAAAACAATAAAATCCTTTATTACGACAGCGATAATATATTGCGCTTGAATATAAACGTTGATAACTATCAAGCCCTTTCAATAATCATACCCGCTTTTAACAATGAAACTTTGTTTGCCTATACAGCCGCCTACAATCGTGACATATCCAAAGAGGATTATAAAACCCTCATATCTTATGCAGTTTCTCCAAAGATAAGCGCTGTTATGGATGAATGCATTATTAACATCTGTATTAATGATGATAACGGTACAAGATCCTGTTCGTTCAGCATAACAGACTTTATGCTTTTACATACGCCTATTACACTGTAGTTCTATTCGCCTAAAACCTTAAGAACCTCAGGTAGCAGCTGTTTTTTACGCGACAATACTTCGGGAAGATCATATACGTAACTGCCTATTTTCTCCCATGGCAATTCATCGGCCTTAGGGTTCTTGGATGAGAGCAAAATGGATGATGATGAAAGCATATCGGTTATCAACAGCATGGACCATTGCAATCCTCGCCCGGCACTAACATCTTCAAGTGTTGTTTTGAAGCGTTGAATTGTATCCTCGCTAATCTCCCTTAGCGAACTCACCTCGCACTGTCCTATTCCGAAGGTTACTCCTTTTTCATCGTATTGCTTGAAATCCGAAAGGATGGTTTTTCGCGCATCAAGATTATTAAGGCTGTCAGCTCCGGAGAACAGCTTTGCAGAGATGGTTTCAAGATTTGTTCCCACAATTTCCAAAAGCTTTTCTACAGCCTTTTTATCCTGAATGGTTGTTGTTGGCGAGCGGAGCGCAACAGTATCCGTAAGAATACCTGCAAGCATAACTTTTGCAATATCATAAGGAATGTGAACGTGCCATCTTTTATAAAGCTGATAGATAATTGTATTGGTACTTCCAAGAGGCTCTGCAAAAACATAAATCGGATGCTTTGTTTTTTGCATTGCAATCCTATGGTGATCGACAATTTCTAAAATAGTGGTTTCTTCAATTCCAGGTATTGATTGTTCGCTTTCATTGTGGTCTACAAGAATAAACTTCATAACGGGTTTTTCAAGGAAGTTTCTTCGTGAAACGTAACCCAAAAATTCTTCATCCGCATTAAACACCGGAAATCCGCGAAGCTCGGATTGAGTTATTGTTTTTCTTACCTCATCGAACAATTCATTGTCATGTATCTTAGGATAATCCTCTGTAAGAACGCTCTTTATTGAACACGACAAACGAAGCAGTCTTATGGTTTCGGCTGTGTCCAAATTTGAATGGAACACACTACCTTTGAACTTTTTAAAATCCAGTTTTGCAATTTCGTTTTTCTTAGACCCCACAATTACTATGGCAGAAACATTATGTTTTATGGCAATGTCCAGGTACTCCTTGCGAGCGCTCATAATTACAACTATACCAATACCCTTTGATGCCACGCGCATGAGTTTTTCTTCAAAGCGATCAACATCCATTGCCGCCACCATAATGGATGCCGTCAATGTCTCATCGCTTGTTTTCTTAATAAAACTGCCGCCTAATATGTTTTCCCAAGTGTCTAAACGGAAGTTATATAACGGTCGGTGAGTTCCATGATTCTCTTTTAAAAACCACCTTGAAATAGCGTCAACGGAAAGAAGCGAATAATACTTTCCGCCCTCAAAAACCGGTATAATTGAAGTGCGCATTTTAGGCGATTGAAACATGGATGTTATTTTATAAATAGGATCGTTTACATCTATGTATGTTTTCACCGGAGTATATATCTTGTTTATATGAATAAAAGCATCTCGTAAATGAATAGGCGGAGTAAGGTGTTCCGTTTCAAAAAACTTTTTTGTAGCAGCGTTCATATGCCCGCATCGTACAGGAACATAGTTGTTTTCTCTGTCTGTTTTGTTTTTAAGATAAGCATAGGAAACCGCAGCCGTAACACTATCCATATCAGGATTTCTGTGCCCTGTAATATAAATCGTATTCATACTTCAATTATAATGTTATTTTCTCCGTTTATTCTACTTATAATGTCCCTTTTTGAAAGCATAACGGAATGAACAATGTTAGGATATAATACTTTTTTATAAATTGTCTGATATTCTTTTCCCGATATAAAAACTTTAACGCTTTTGTCGTGAATCTCTTCTTTTACTCTGAAGAAAACCATTATATCGTTATCGGATTTATTGATATCTATTTTTTGAGGAACAGCATAGCTTATACCGCCCCTTCCCTCCACCTGCATCGCCTTAGATGATATTTGGGTTTCCCAATAATAGTTTTGAGCTCCGAAGTTATTAATGTATTGAACTGCCTTATTTCCTACGATAAAGCCCTCTTTTGAAATACAATCTGCAGTATCATGGATAAACAAAGCATTACCCGATACGAACAAACCGGGAACCGAGGTCTCATAGCGATCGTTTACAACAGGTCCAAGTGAGAGCGGAGATATCTCCATTCCTGCGGACAACAAAAGTCCTGCATCCGGTATTAGTCCGACGGATATTATCAAAAGATCACATGCTATAGTTTCTTCCTCTGCAACGCCTGAGGAAGGATCCGTTTTTTCAATTACAACGCCCTCTATGGTTTTGTTCCCTAACACTTTTTTTATCCTATGCGACAGAAGAAGCGGAATATCGTATGAATCAAGGCTTTTTTCTTTGTTGTAAAAACTTCCGCATAGGTGATTATTCGGCTCAATAACCGCTTTTATCTTAACTCCGTCATTTAATAATCTGTGCGCAAGGGAAAGCCCAACGTCGTCGGATCCAAAAATAACAGCCTGCCCCGCACGGAGTTTTTCTTTGTCGTCAAGCATTTTTTGAATTACACCCGAAACGTAAACACCGTCCGGACGTGAACCCGTAATATTCAATGATCCGCGGTTTTTTTCCCTTGAGCCTGCTGCGAACACAATTGCTTTTGCCCTGTAATAAACAATTCCGTTATTAGGTGATACTGTCTTTATTACCTTATCCTTTGATAGTTCCAAAACCGTTGTATTGAGTGCAGTTTCAATGCATCTTGTTTTAATTCCTTTAACAAATTGGGCAACATATTCCTGCCCCGTGAGGGAGCGTTTAAAAGTATCAAAACCAAATCCGTCCTGCAAACATGAATTTAGCACACCACCGAGAACAGGTTGTCTTTCAATAATAAGAATACTGCGTTCTCCTCTGTCGTATGCAGAGATGGCTGCTGATAAACCGGAGGGTCCTCCGCCTATAACTATAAGATTATAATACTTTTCAAGGCGATTATTTGAATGATGAAAAACATTGCCTTTGAATATGCTCATATAACCTCCTCATTGTTATAGTACTCTAAAAGCTTTATTATCTCGCTTGTGCAAAAACCACCCTGACACGCTCCCATAAGCGAAGTTGTCCTTCGCTTTACCCCTCCAAGCGTTTTTGCGCCAAGCACTCTGGTGATAGAATCTACTATTTCTCCTTTTGAAATGCCATTGCACTTACAGATTATTATTCCGTAATCAGGGTTTCGTTTAATGAGCTTTTTATATTCCGATTTTGAAAGGGATGAGGGTTTTATAATGCCTTCTCTTTTTTTAAGATAATGTAATTTTTCACGCGGATTTAGGCGGTTTAATACAATATCGGTAACCATTTTGCCGATTGCAGGGGCTGCTGTAAGCCCCGGTGATTCAATACCGGCACAGTCTATAAAGCCCTTTTCCTCAGTTTCTTCTATTGTAAAACGGTGATTTATATCATGCGCTCTTAACCCTGCAAATGAGGTTATCACTTTGTCAATCGGTACATTTTTCATGGTTATAAAGCACTTTTCTTTAATTAAACCAAGCCCCTCCGGAGTTGTACCCTTGTCGTTTTTATCTTCAATATCCTCTGCAGTAGGTCCAAGAAGAACATTCCCATGAACGGTAGGTGTTACAAGTATGCCCTTCCCCATAGCCGAGGGCAAAGGAAATACGGTATGAGAAACAAAATTCCCTGCTGTTTTATCCAAAAGCATATATTCTCCCTTTCTGGGAATAATGGTCATTTTGTTTGTTGATACCATGTTGTGTAGCTCATCCGCAAAAACGCCGGCAGCATTTACAACAACAGAGGAATAAAAGGTTCCCGTATTGCATTTAATACAGAACAGTCCGTTTTCCTGTTTGTTGATATTTTCTACCCTTGTATTAAAACGGAATCTTACTCCGTTACAAAATGCAACCTCTGCCATGGCTATGTTGTATGAAAAAGGACACATTATTGCGCTTGATGGAGCATATAAGGCACTTGTTGCATTATCACTTATATTCTTCTCCATACGAAGGAGTTCATCTCTTTTTACAATGCGTAAATCCTTTACGCCGTTTTTATTTCCTCTTTCAAAAAGCTCTTTGAGAAGATAATCGGATTCTTTATTGGTGCTTACAACAAGGGCGCCGTTTTTTTTGTATGGAAAATCAAGATCCTTAGAAAGAGCCTCCATCATACGGCTGCCTTCAATATTCAACTTTGCCATAAGGGTGCCCGGAGTGGGATCAAAACCTGCATGGACTATTGCGCTGTTTGCCTTGGATGTTCCCTCGCAAACATCGCTTTCTTTTTCAATTAAAAGGATTTTAAGTTTATAGCGCGAAAGATAATAAGCCGCACTGCATCCTGATACACCTGCGCCTATGATAACAACATCATATTTATCCTTCACCCTGTTACCTCTATGCTATAAAAATCATGACTTCAACGGTATATCAAAATGCATACCGTCTTTGCACATGAATACATTCGGGTATACTTCCTTACCTTCTTTTTCGAGCCTTTTGAGTTCGCTTTCGCTATATCGGGGAGAGTGATGCATGAACCCTGCTTTTTTAGCCTCAGCATCCTTTGCAATGGTTGCGCTTTCAACCACCGTAAGATGTTTTTTCTCGTGGGCATCTTTTATAAGAGCATGCTCAAACATTCCCTCTATAAGCAATAGATCGCTTCCGAAAACATGGGATGCGGCATCCTCTGTATAGGTTGTGTCTGTTATAAACGAAAATTTTCTACCCTTTCTTTTTTCACCAACTATGTCTGAACTCTTTATGACTTTTCCGTCAACACACACATCCTCGCCGCGTTGAAGCTTTCCCCAGAGCGGGCCCATGGGTACGCCGAGTTCAATTGCCTTATCCTTGTTGAATTCGCCGTTTCTCTCTTTCTCAATGAGTGTATAGCCAAAGCATTGTTTTCGGTGATCAAGCTCAAAAGCCTTTATACAATACTCGTCGCTATCAACTATTGTCGCGTTTTGACTGATGGTGTGAATGACGATTTCATAATTTATGTACATATCAAGTATGCGCCTGCTTGCCTCTATGTACTCTTCAAGAGGAGATGGGCCATATATATGAAGCGGCTCATCACGATCAACCTGTGATGAGAGCATAAGCAAGCCCGGAAGTCCCGTTACATGATCTGCATGCATATGAGATATGAATATTTTGTTTATCTTTTTCCAATGAAGAGAAAGTTTTTTTAAGGCAACCTGTGTACCTTCTCCTGCGTCAAAGAGGAAAAGCTCCCCTTTTCTACGCACCAAGGCACTGTTCAAAAAACGACGTGGAAGCGGTTGCATTCCTCCTGTCCCTAATACATATACTTCAAAATCCATATTGTTAATTCCGTTAATATCCTTAAAATAGTATAATTATTTATCTTCAAATTTCATAGATATATAAGGCTCATAAACCCTTTGCACAAAATCTTTTTAGCACTTAAATCAAATCAGATTTCATAATCATCAGAGCGTTTTTAAAGGCAAATGCTTCTTGAACATATAGCGTC
>JAQYLW010000078.1 GCA_028719825.1 Spirochaetales bacterium
GGTCGTGAAGGAAATGTAGTACCTGTGGGTTCATGTGGTCTTAGGGAGTCTATTGAACAGGGTGCAAGTATGATTAAATGGGGTCAAAAGTCAAAGAGCAAAGATCCCGATTGGAAGATAGGAAAAGGCTTTGCAATGATAATGCAAGGTTCCGGACTTCCCGGACTTGATCATGCCGAAGCAATTGCGAAATTGGAAACGGACGGCTCTCTTATACTCTCGGGCGGAGGTGCAGACATCGGAACGGGACTTGACACCATCTCGCTGAAAATTGCCATGGAGATTTTAAAACTCCCACGTGATAGGATTACAATCATATCAGGAGATACGGACACCTGTGCTTTTGATACGGGTTCATACGCCTCATCGGGTACCTTCTTTTCGGGTAATGCCTCGTATGTCGCATGTACAAAACTTAAAGCGGCAATTATAAAAGAGGCTGCCTTGCAGATGGAAGAAAAAGAAGAGGATCTTATCATCGTAGCACCCGGAGCAGTTAAATCTCAAAAGACCGGTAAAACGCTCAGTTACTACGAGATCTCTCACACGGCATGTTCCGGAAGCGGTCGCGGTCAGGTTGTTGTGCACGGAAGTTTTGTAACTCCCGCTGCAGCCATTCCATACGGAGCGCATTTTGCAGAAGTTGCCGTAAATGTAAAAACAGGAGAGGTGAAAGTGTTGAAGTTCTATGCTCTTCAGGATGCAGGAACTCCGATAAATCCCGAAATGGCACTCTGTCAGATGTACGGTGCCGTTATGAAGAGTATAGGTCACACTCTTTATGAAGACATGAAGCTGGACAAAAAAGGTCGTTGCGTAAATGCCAACATGACAGATTATGGCGTTCCTATGATAAGTGAAGCACCCGAGGACTTTAAGTCGGTACTGATAGATGTAGATGACAAATACGGTCCGTTCGGCGCAAAGTCCATATCCGAAATTGCCTGTAATGGGGCTGCTCCTGCAATAGGAATAGCAATTCATGATGCAATTGGTGTTTGGCTTGAGTCATGGCCTATGTCAAGGGAAAAAGTTTTAAAGGCCTTAGGAAAGATATAAGCCTTACAGCGGAGGATATAATGGTATTTTTAATAACGGGAGCGGCAGGTTTTATTGGTGGTAATTATTGTCATATTATGACAAAAAAGTATCCGAACGATATGTTTATCGGCTTTGATGCTCTCACATATGCGGGAAATATAAAAACGCTTGCTCCCGTTATGGAAAGGGATAATTTTCGTTTTGTAAAGGGCGATATATATTCAAAGGAAGATGTAAAAGAGGTTTTTGACAACTATAAAATAGATATAGTCATAAATTTTGCGGCAGAATCCCATGTTGATAGAAGTTTGGACAATCCGTTGCTGTTTGTCAAAACAAACGTTGACGGAGTTGCCCTTTTGCTTAGCGAGGCGCTACAAAGAGGGGTAAAGCGATTCCATCAAGTATCTACGGATGAGGTTTACGGCGATCTGCCTTTAAACAGGCCCGATTTGCTTTTTAACGAGGATTGTCCGCTAAAGGCTTCTTCGCCATACAGCGCATCAAAAGCCTCTGCCGATCTTATAGTTATGTCGTATTACAGATCATTTAATGCTCCTGTTACCATATCAAGATGCTCTAACAACTATGGACCGTATCAGTTTCCCGAAAAGCTGATTCCTTTGATGATAAAAAACGCAAGAAGCGGTAAAAAGCTTCCGGTTTACGGAGACGGTTTAAATGTTAGAGATTGGCTGTATGTTGCAGATCACTGTACGGCTATTGATACAATAGTAAGGAACTCAGAGAACGGAAAAATTTATAATATCGGCGGAAACAGCGAAAAAAACAACATTACAATCGTAAAAACTATTCTGAATATTTTAGGTAAGGGCGAGGATTTAATAGAGTTTGTTGCCGACAGAAAAGGGCACGACAGACGATATGCCATTGATGCTTCTAAAATAAAATCCGAATTGGGTTGGGAGAGGGAATATAAATTTGACGATGCGATTAAGGCTACCGTAGAATGGTATGTTAAAAACGACAAATGGCTTTCTGAGATAGAAAGCGGTGAATATTTAAGATTTATGCGTAGTCATTACGGAGAATGAAATGAAAGGAATAATTCTTGCCGGGGGTGGAGGTACTCGCCTTTATCCCATAACGGAAGCAATAAGTAAGCAGATATTACCTATATACGACAAACCAATGATATATTATCCCTTGAATGTGTTGCTTCAGGCAGGCATAAGGGATATCCTTATTATTTCAACGCGTGAAGATACCCCAAGATTTATGTATCTTTTAGGAAGCGGAGAGGATTTCGGAATACATCTTGAATATAAAATTCAGCCATCGCCAAATGGTCTTGCCGAAGCATTCATACTGGGGAAACAGTTCATCGGTGATGATGATGTTTGTCTTATTCTGGGAGATAATATCTTTTTTGGAGATGAACTTGAAGCATCGATTAAAGATATTCAACAGAATAAAACCATAAAAAAAGGTGGTGCGGTGTTGTTCGCCTACCAGGTTAAAGACCCTGAGCGCTTTGGAGTTGTTGAGTTTGATAAAAACGGTAAGGCAATATCCATAGAGGAAAAACCGTCTCATCCAAAATCAGATAAGGCTGTTACGGGATTGTATTTTTATGCGTCTAATGTCGTTCAAAAGGCGTTGACGTTAAAACCATCAAAGCGAAATGAACTTGAAATCACGGATTTGAATAACTTATATTTAAAAGACGGACTTGTGGAAGTAATTACCCTTCCTCAAAGTGTACATTGGTTGGATGCAGGCACGCATGATAGTTTGCTTAAGGCCGGTGTAGAAGTTAATGAAGCAGAGAAAAAAAACCATCGTAAGGTAGCTTGTATAGAAGAGACTGCCTATAAAAACGGGTGGATAACCAAAGAGCACCTTCTTATTAGAGCTGACCGTATGAAAAACCAATATGGTGATTATCTAAGGAAGATAGCAAATTAAGCAAAGAGCGAAGTTTTACACAACTAAACATAGCCTCAAGTATTCCATACTTATTTTAGTAATATGCACTTTTGTTTCAGTGGCAGCAGTTATAGGGTTCAGATTTGACCCGTACACCACATTATACAGAGTTATAAAAAGTTCGCTGTTAAATAGTCTGGGATACGATATTACCTGTGATAAAAGCACAAAAGAGGCATTGCTGTCTGCCTTTACTCTGGATAATGTTGTTGTTAAACACAAGGAAAGCGGAAATGTTGTGTTCAAGGCGAACAAGATTAAGTTCAATCAATCGTTCATCAGTATTATACTTAGCCTTACAAAGTTGCCTGTTCCCTTAGATGTGTATGTGAAGGATGCCGTTGTTAATTTTGACAGCTCCGTTTTTTCAGAGCCAAACAAAACTATAGAAAATCAACACAAGGAAGCACCGCCTTCAAAGGGTGTCTTTGATATCAATAATTTATACAGGCATGGGCTTTCTGTAAAATTGGACAGCGTAAATGTTTTTGTAACATCGGGCGAAAACCGATTTTATGGCTTAGATATGTCGTTGGATATCAGCTTTGATAGAAACTTGAACTTTAAGCGTTTTGAAATGAGCCTACCGGAATTGAACTATAAGAACAAAGAGGGAGAAGAGGTAAATCTGTCATCCGTAAAGGCCGTTAAGGAAAATGACAGGATAAATATTTCCTTAGACGATGTAAACATTTCAGACACAGGCACAAACAAAATCAGCTTTTCCCTTGGTACAATAAATCCCTATATTCAAAAGAACAACGGAAAGCAGACGCTTTTTATTCCCCTTCCAAACTTGGATTTTACGTATCAAGGGATGAACTTTTCTTCAAACCGTGCAGATATTTCAGCGGAATTTACATCCTGGGATGAAATAATCGTGACTCTGGCAAGCGATAAAATGTCGTTTCAAAACAGTTCACCGTCATTAAACATTGATGCTAATGATTTGTTTGTGCGCTTTAATTCTAGGAATAAAGGCGAGGTGGAAATCAAAACGGAGCTTGAGGGAAAACCCCGCGCTTTGCCAAAACCGTTCAAAGCATCATTGGAGGGAAGCTTTGAAAACATTACCGACTCTATTAAGGGTAGTATTAACATCTCAGAAGCAGATATTGACGGAATTGAAGAGCAGTTTAATTCAGTATTGTCGATAAACGGAGAGGATATAAATATCGTTTTAGAATCGCAGTCATACAAGAATGATAATTCCGAAAAACAGGTTAGCGGTAAAATATCGTTCAATTACCAAACTTCATCATTTGATTTTAGGCTTGATATAAGCGATTTTAATGCACACAAGGTGAGCGGATTTACACCCAGTATTACAAACTTGTTTTTATCTCCGACATCCGTATTGTCGGGGGAGATTGCCCTGTCAGGCAATTTGGGAGAAACACAGCAGAGCCGTGGATATGTCGATATAATGTGTTCTGATTTAAAGGTATTGAACAACCGCGGCAACATGACTGTAAAGGGCAGTTTGGAATTATACGACAACAAACTGTTTATCAATGATACCAATGTAAAATTATTCACCTATACAATGGCCCTTTCGTGTGTTTATCCTCTTGCATCGGGACTTCCCGAATTCAGTGTTATGTTCTTATCGGATCAGAATGAGATTGCAAGCGGCACATTCCGTTTGGAGAATGGTATTTATAAGGGGAAGCTGTCATCAATAAGCAACAATCTGTCCTTTGAGGGCAGTTTTTATTCAGAGGAAGAAACATCATTTACTCATGCAGAAGGTTTACTTGGAATATACGGATCGGATTATGTTTTTAAGCTTTTATATAATCAAAATACTAAGGAGCTTAATTTTACATCAGACGACCTTATTATAAACGGGCTTCTTAAAAACGGCGATAAGATAAGCGCTGTTGCAAGAGGTTTTAAAGTTCCTCCGCTTCCTAAATTGGGCATTGTTCGTTCTTCCCTCAACGCTAATATAACAATCAGATTATTAGATTCGTCAATAAGTATTGAATCTCCCGATTTTTCACTTATTTTTACGGATTCATCACACTTGAAATTTGTATTGCATGCTAACGAGAAGAGCATTAATCTGTCCGATATAGATTTGATGCTTCAGCAGAACAATTACACCGGCGGTATGTTTATAAATCTTATAAACGGCAACAAGTGGTCGATTGATAATATCAAAGCGGCTTTATCGCTTAAATCCGACAACGGAGGGTGGGCGGCAATAAGTTACCACCCCATAAACGGCAAGGCAACCCTCATTGCAGAGTTAAACAAGTTCGATGGTCTGTCTTTTATTAAGCGTAATCCGTTTAGCGTAATCGATCTTAAATTTATGGCAGAAAATCGCAGTAAGGGCGAATTTGTTGCATACGGATCCTTCTATGGGGATAACAACTCAAAAACAATAGAAGAGAAAAAAACACTGAGTTTTGATATTTTCTATGAAGATGAAAAATTATTCCTTTCAAGCTTTGATATGAATATCAACACCCTTAACGTTAAAAAAGGCGTTTTAAATCTTGATATGGCAAGCGGCAAAGGGCAATTTAATGCGTCTGTTATGTACTTGCATCCAAATGCTGACGGCTTTAGAGAATTCGGATGTGATCTTTCCGGCGCGGCAGATATAAAAAACCTTATTGAAAATTCATTTGATTTTAACAAGTTGACCTCCGGATTAAATGCGAATCTTTCCTTTTCTAATGTGGTAATTGCATCAACATATTATCCTTCTGATTTTAGCATGGATCTTATGTACGATAATTACGTGTTAACGGCATCGGGGGATATGATTAACGGCCTGTATCAGGTAAGGGACTCTTATTTTGAATTGAATTTAAATAAAGCACTTTCAATTTCCTTTAATGCAAAGGGGAAAATTCAAAGCGACATAATGGATATATATCTGAATAACGTAATATTCCCCATAAAGTTCCTTGATAATTTAATATGGGGCAACGCCGTGAAATTTGACAACGGCCTGTTCCAAGGGGATTTGCGCATAGTAGGGGATATAGGAAGTCCGCAGCTTTACGGATCTCTTGCAGCACCTTCTGCCGTTATATGGAATTTGTGGGCAGAGGATGAAGAATGTACCCTTGTAAATCCCAAGCTTGTTGCATATGGAAATACGGTCAATATTCCTCAGGTTGATGTTTATGCATACAACAAGGTAAGCGGACGCAAATCAAAGTTTAAGGCAGAATGCAAACTCACCATTAAAGAATGGAGTTTGCCTCTTATATCGCTTATTTTGGACCTTGATAAAAACAACCCCGTTTCGGTTTCTGTTCCGTTGCCTGTGCCGAATATGAATGTGGATGCAAAAGAAGTATACGGCCATTTTGAAATGGATTTGTATGAACTTTCTTATCCCACAATTAGGTTTAATCTGTTTGCGAATGATGTAACCTTAGCTTCTCCCAGCCGTCATTATTCGTGGATGTATGATCCTGATTCCGAACCGTCGCCTATTAGTTTACAAAAAGGGAAGAAATATACGGCTTTGGATGGAGAAATAACAATAGGTAAGGGCGGAAGATTTATGTTCCCAAGTAAAACCACGCCTTTAATAAATGCAACGGCTGCCGAAAATCAAAGCGGTAAAATAGAATACAAAGACGGTAAATTTACAGTTGATTCTGATATAGAAATAAAGAGCGGAGAAATCTTTTATTTCAATAAAAACTTTCAGATTACCGGGGGAACGCTTGCATGGCATCCTAATTCAATGATGGATGAGGTCCTCAGATCCCCATATGCAACCGATACGGATAAAAAGTACTCCGACTTAGCCGGTATGAACCTTAGTATTACCTCACGAATTAAAGACTTTGACTTAAACGGCAATCCAACAGATATATATCTTACTCTTGATAACGCAACAATGGACAATTGGAGTCCGCGTTTATCCTCTTCAACCGGATTAAGCGATGCCGAAATAATGTCGATACTGGGGCAGAATATATTGCCTTCAACTACCTATTCATCAACAGGGCTTTCATCCCTTGCTTATATATCATCTGTTGCCCTTGATGTATTCTCTCAAGTTGGGGGAATAAACGCATCGTCCAAAAACACCTTCAAAGATACAACCAAAAGGGCATTGGGACTTGATATGTTCTCTGTTCGTCAGCGAATTTTCTATAATATCATGGCAGACGTCATACCGGATACCTCATATCGCAATAACTCTTCATTGGCGTTTTCCCGATATCTTAACGGAACTACGATTTTTATGGGAAAACACATTACAAACAGCTTATTTTTCCATGCTACCGTTCACTTTTTATCATCAGAAAAAGAGGTGAAATCAAAGAAGCTGGGAAACATCTTTATTCAGGGGCTTACGGGGGATATGGAATTTGCCTTAGAATGGAACACGGAAATAGCAACGCTATCGCTGTTTACAACCCCCAGTGAGTTGTCTTTTTTGGGAATAATGAATAATATAGGTATTAGTGTAAAAAGGCATTTTGTGCTTTAAGAAATGATATGAGAAAAACAATTATTTTAATTTTGCTTTCCTTAATAGCTATTCCTTTTATGTTTGCAAATGAGGCTGAAGACTCAGAGTGGTTTATAGGTAAACCAATACGCAGTTTTGTTTACAGCGGTTTAAAAAGCATTAAAGCTGAAGATATAGACAACGTATTAGATAAATACATAGGCGAAGAATTTACATACGAGATATTAGGCGAAATACAGGATACGTTATATTCCGAAATAAAAGACGGTTTTGACGAATTGAGCCCATCTGCCGATAAAGATGCAAACGGTGATCTTATTTTGCTTTTTGATTTTGTAGAGAAACCCCGTGTAGAGAGTATAAGGTTTGAGGGGAACAAGTCCTTTAGCGATCGTAAACTAAGGGGCACACTAAGCGTTCAGGAAGGCAATGCCTTTTATATTAACGAAACAAAACAGGGTGAAGCCGAGATTGCCAAATTATATAAGGGTGACGGATTTAGAGAAGTTGAGGTTACATCATCCTATACACAAAATGAGGAAACAAAGGCGGCTTCAATAGTTTATACAATTGATGAAGGCTATAAAACACGCCTTTCCGAGTTTGCTTTTATCGGAAACTATTCATTTAACGACTCAGAGCTTATAAACGCCATGAAAAAGGCGGAAGATACCCTAAAAGTATCCGGATATTTTGAGGATGGAAAAGTAAAAAACAACGTTGAAGCCATCAAAAAATTATATGAAGAAAACGGCTTTATAGATGCTGTTATAAGTGATATGCCCATAGAGGACATAAGCGAAAACGTTGAACAGAAAGGCTATATGTTCCGCTTGCCCATACGCATTGTAGAGGGTCAGCAGTGGAAGTTGGGTTCCGTCGTTTTTATCGGGGTTGAAAAGCTTAATGAAAATGATTTGAAAAAACACATATCCATGTCATTCGGCGATGTGTTGAACAGAAATAAACTTAACGAGGATATAGATAAAATAAGCGGTGATTACTACGATAACGGATATATTTACAGCAATTTTGACACCTCGTTTAAACGAAATGAGAACGATGGAACAATAGATGTCATATTGAAAGTCACAGAGGGAGTTCAGTCCGTTGTTGAGGATATAAAATTATCGGGTAACAAAAAAACTAAGGATTACGTGTTTCTCCGTGAGATTACAATGAAAAAGGGCGAGGTGTTTTCGCGTCAGAAGCTTATTAAAAGTATGCAAAACATCTACAACACCACGCTTATAAGCGATATCAACTACTCACTCTCTCCAGGTAAGGAAGAAGGCAGTGTTGTTGTTACGTTTATTGTTACCGAAGCAAAACAGATGGACCTTACCCTCGGTATTACATTTGGTGGTAATACAACAGGGTTCCCTCTTTCTCTTCTTGCAAGCGTTTCTGAAAAGAACCTTGTTGGTAAAGGAATGAAGCTTACGGCAGGAGTTCAGCTTAATACTGACTATCAGGCAGTAACATTTTCGTGGAACGATAGCTGGGTTGGGGATAAACGCTGGGCAAACGGAGTGTCGTTCCAATTTGAAAGGGCATATAAAAAGGATATTCTAAAACGCAATCCTTCTCCTAACAGCGATTTCTTATATGGAAGAAACGAGGCATTCCCCGCAGGTTACAGCTCCTATGAAGATTGGATGGCGCATAAGGAGTCACTTCCCGGTTCTAAGTATCTGATGAGCTATACAATGTATAGATTCTCTTTGGGTTATAACACGGGCTATACATGGTCCTTTGATCCGGGCAGACTTACTCTTTCAGGATCTTTGAACTTTGGCTTGAACAGGGTTTATTACGATGAGAATTCGGGTATACCGTATGAATATCTTGTTTATAAATACCATCAGGCATGGCAGTGGTCCAACATGTTGTCAGTGTCAATTCAGTGGGATGGGCGCGATCTTATTCAAAATACTACAAAGGGATATTTGCTTTCGCAAAGCTTTACATACGCAGGCGGAGTTCTTGGAGGTCTGTCAAACTACATTCGCAGCAACACAAGTGTTTCGGGCTATGTATCATTGTTTAAAATAGGGAATGGTATTAAACCGCGAGCCTTGGTGTTAAGCCTTACCTCTAATCTTGGCCTGATGCTTCCGCAGTGGTGGGGATGTGATGTTGATACGGGCAGAACTCAAGGCTGGCAATGGCATGATCCTAAATACGGTGCAACCAAAAACGAAATGCTTTATATCGACGGTATGCTTGTTTCTCGCGGAACCGACTCGGTTTATGACCTCTCATTCCTATGGGATACTATAGTAGAACTCTCGTTCCCCATAGCCGTGGATATTATCAATTTTGAAGTGTTTACTTCTATTACTGCCGGTGCTAAAGAGCTTGCGTTTAACAAGCCTCTTTCCGTAACATGGTATGGAGCTTTAGGACTTGGCGTAAGACTTAAAATATCAGGATTCCCGCTTGGCTTGTATTTTGTCGGAAACTATTCATATACCGATGGTATGGCAGGTGTTGAATGGAAAACAGGAGGTATATTTAATTACGTCAGACCTGTTCTTTCAATTAGTACTTCACTTTTCTAAGGTATATAATGAAGTCCTCTCCGCTTATAGAGCAGTACCTAAGGCTTAAGGAAGAAAACAAGGATTCCATTCTTTTTTTTAGACTTGGTGATTTTTATGAAATGTTTTTGTCGGATGCTGAATACGTATCATCAGCACTCGGACTAACCCTCACACACAGAGCCGGTAATCCAATGTGTGGTATTCCATATCATGCAGCCGGAGGATACATAAAAAAACTCCTGAATATGGGGCATAAGGTTGCTATTTGCGAGCAGGTGGGCATGTCAACCGGCACGCTTATGGAGCGTAAGGTTGTAAGGCTTATAACACCGGGAACACTTACGAATGAGGACTTTCTTGACGAGGGTGAAAACTCATATATCATGTCGTTTTACAGCTTTAAGGGCAGTTATTACCTATGTAAAGGTGATATCTCCCTAGGCCGTTTTGTTGTAAGGAAACTCCCTGATTTTGAGTCTCTTCTATCGTATATCAGGTTCAATAACGTAAGGGAACTGGTAGTTTGCGACAACGATTATTTTGCCTCAAAAGCTCAGCGTAAGGCTATAGATTCTTTGGGGATTATCGTAAACAAATTGCCATCCTCATCATTTACTGCAAGATTTGGGGAAACACTATTTAAAGATACGCTTAAGGTTGTTACCTCCTCGTTTTCCGAAATAGAAACCCTCTCGCCTTTATGGGGAGTCATAGGGGGGCTTTTTGACTATTTCAAAACATTAAATCTTTTGGATGTAATACATGTAACCTCGCTTTTTGAGGAAAAGGCAAATACAACGCTGATCCTTGATGAAAACGCTATCAAAAGTCTTGAAGTGGTTACCTCATCATCGGATAAATCCTACTATAAATCTCTTTTTGGAGTTTTGAACTATACAAGCACGGCTATGGGAAGAAGAACCCTAAAGGAAAGGCTGTGTGCTCCTCTTAGGGATATAAAACAGATTGAGGAACGGCTTGATTGGTGCGAATTCTTTGTAAAAAACACAGAGGAACGGGGAAGGGTTAAAAAACTGCTTGGTGGCGTTTATGATATAGAGCGCATGGGCGTTAACCTCATTAACGGCAATGTAAAGAAGTATCACCTCACAAGGCTGGCAAGAACTGTTGACAGCGTTAACAGTATTCTTGCCAATAAGTGGGAAGAATATAAAACAATATTTAAACAAATATCAAATGAGCGTTTTAATGCCCTTGTTTCTTTTGGACAAAAAATAAACGAAACGATAGATGATGATATTACCGAAAAACAGCTGATAAAGGACGGAGCAAATGCAGAGCTTGATAAGCTGCGTGAATTTGTAAAGCGAGGTGATGGAGTTCTTGAGGATTATCTGCTACGAGTAAAGCAGGAAACCGGAATAACCAATTTGCGAATTTCCAATTCTCGAATATTCGGCTATACCTTGGATGTTACTCCGTCGTTTGTAAATAAGGTTCCGTCGTCTTGGGTAGAAAAACAGACGCTTGTAACATGCAGAAGATATATTACCGAAGAACTAAAGAATCTTGAAAAAGAAAAGACTAAATGCGTATTTGATGCAGAAAGGCTTGAAAATGCTGTTTATAATGCAATAGTTGAAGAAGCAAAAGAAATAGCCGAGGATGTTTTTAATCTTTCCGACGGAATTAAGAATCTTGATTTTTATATAAGTCTTGCAGAAGCTGCTTATAACAATTCGTATGTCCGACCGCATTTTTCAAATAGCGGTGAGATTATAATAAAAAACGGTCGTCATCCTATAGTGGAAAGGTTTTATGAAAAAGGACGTTTTGTTTCAAATGATATAGATATCAACAACAGCGATAAATCATTTTTGCTGATTACCGGGCCGAATATGGCAGGGAAAAGCACGTATTTGCGCCAGAACGCTCTTATAATAATAATGGCTCAATTGGGGAGTTTTGTAAGTGCCTCTGATGCCGTTATAACACCTGTAGACAGGATTTTCTCACGCCTTGGTTTTAACGATAACATTGCAAGCGGAGAGAGTACATTTTTGGTTGAAATGCGTGAAACGGCTCTAATCCTGCGTTTGGCTACCAAGGATTCCTTTGTGATATTGGATGAAATCGGACGAGGAACAGGATCTGATGACGGTAAGGCTATTGCAGAAAGTGTTATGCGATTTATGGCAAAAAAAAGGATTAAAACCTTATTTGCAACGCACTATCTTAATTTAGCTCATACCGATCTTCCGAATAATATATATCCTATTACTCTGGATGTTGATGATAAGGGAGGCACAATACGATTTTTAAGGCGAGTAGTGCCGGGCATTGCTTCATCCAGCTACGGAATACACGTTGCTAAACTTGCAGGAGTTCCCGACAGTGTAATCTTTTCTGCCCGGAAGCTGCTCTCAAAAAATGATACAATCAGCGAAAGCGATTGTTTGTATACAAAAGACTTGTTTGATGAATCAGAAGAAGCAATGAATACAGGTGATGATTATGACGAAGGCGAAAATAATTACTCCGATATAATTTCCATGATTGAAAATTTTAACATTGATTCTTCAACTCCCATGGATGCGCTTCTGTTTGTAAAAAAAATTCAGGATGAAATAAAAGAATGCACACCGTAAAAGAGCTTCTTTGCTATTATTTTAAAAACTGTGAGCTTTGTGGCAAACCATACGGCAAGTACGAAAAACAAGAATACGGCTATATCTGCGATGAGTGTTTAAACGATATCAATAATGCCAGAATTAAACACAGGATGTCATTCGCAATGCCTTTGGTTTTAAATGATAAAAGCCGAATTGATGTGTATTCAATATTCAGATATGAAGAAGAAGCAAAGGATGCGCTTTATGCGTTTAAGGTCAATACAAAACGGAGCTTTGCCTTTTTGTTTTCGTTTTTCTTAAAGGATTCTTTAAAAAAGTGGGGAATCAATAGCTGCGATTCTGTTTTTATTCCGGTGCCGGCCTCCGTAAAAGGCAAAAGGGATAGGGGTTACGATCAGGTTATGGAAGTGCTTATCAGCAGTTCACTCGAAGTATGGGATGTTGTTGAGCATGCTAATAAAACAGCTGTAATGCAAAAGAAACTAAGCAGGGAAGACAGAGTTTTGGCAGTTAAGGGAAAATATCGTATTGCCACGGATCAGCTTAAGGAACTATTAAACGACAGGTTAAAAAGAGGGCAATTGAAAATAATAATCATAGATGATGTTTTTACAACAGGTTCATCTATCAGAGAAGTAAGCTCACTTGTAAAAGAATGTATTGGCACATTGCCTAATGTTGAAATTATTGGAGTATCACTGTTCAGGGATGAACAGCCCTTATAATAGGCCGATTGGATTCGAGGGGGCGCATAAGGGTTTAATTGAGCCCTGCGGGCATCAATGGCGCTTCGCTAGCAGACCCGAATGAATGTTTTTTGATTGGCAAAATCTTTTATAACTAATGTTTGTAAATAATGGAATTGTGGCGCATAAAAGGTGCCGATTGGATTCGAGGGGGCGCATAAGGGTTTAATTGAAGCCCTGCGGGCATCAATGGCGCTTCGCTAGCAGACCCGAACGAATGTTTTTTGATTGGCAGAATCTTTTGTAACTAATGCTTATAAACAATGGAATTGTTGGGAAATTAAGGTGCCGATTGGATTCGAGGTGGCGCATAAGGGTTTAATTGAGCCCTGCGGG
>JAQYLW010000079.1 GCA_028719825.1 Spirochaetales bacterium
CTTGATAAGGATCAAAAGGAAGCTCTTGCACTTGATGTGGAAAACATACTAAGAAAAGAGGCTGAAAGAATTAAAAAAGAGGTTCTAAAATAACAGATTTTTATTATCCGTATCCTCTTGGTTTTTGGGCGCTTTTTTACCTTCAAAGCTTTTAAGAACCTTAGGGAGCATTTCAATAACATCAGTTGGAAGCATACCTCTGCTTCCATATGTTTTTTCAACCTCCAAAGCTGCTTTTGAATGGATGTATACACCCGTTATGGCTGCCTTTTTGGTATCCAAACCTTGGGCAATGAAGGATGTTATAATACCGGCAAGAACATCGCCAGATCCGCCCTTTGCCAAACCTGAACAACAGGCATTTTTTAGAATACTCAGCGTGTTATCAAATGACGCTATACGGGTTTCTGCCTCTTTATATACTATAGTTGTATTATATTCTACTGCAAATTCCTGAAGCGTTTTGTTGTTTGGTATTATTCGTTTTCCAAAAAGACGCGCAAATTCCTTAGCGTGTGGAGTAATGACCGTAGGACAGGATGCGTATTTGAGTATATCTGTGTCCTCGCAAAGTACGTTTATTCCGTCTGCATCTATCACAAGGGGAACAGTGAGTGTTGTAAGAAGGCTTTTAACAATAGTCTGAATTCCTCTGTTTATTCCGCAGCCCGGCCCTATTAAAACGGCATCTGCTTTTGAAGCATAGTCCATAATAGTATCAACGGACTTTGAGGATATTCTTCCTTCTTCATCATCGTCAACCGGAATGACCATGACCTCATTTAATTTTGTTGCTTCTATTGTCCATATGCTGTCGGGAACAATCAACCGTACAAGCCCGCAGCCTGATCTTTGAGCGGCAAGCGAGGCAAAATACGGGGCGCCCGTATATCCTATTGCACCGGATATACACAGCACCTTTCCAAATGAATATTTATCTCCCTTAGGATTTCGTTCCGGGATATAGCCTCTTACTCTTTCGGTTGTTATTACTTCCATTTTACACCCTGCTTAATATTTCAACTGTTTTTTCCTTTCCTATTGATTTTAAGAAACCGGCAAGTCGGGGTCCTTTTTCTCTGTTAATAAGAGTAAGGTATACGCATTTGAACAGAGCTGATGGCTCTAATGAATATTTTGAAGCGATATCGTATATCATTGTTGATATCTCTTTTTCATCCTTTGTTTCAAGTTCATTTTTGCATATTAGGCAAACATCCCTTATAGCATCTTTTTCATTTTCTGCTAATTCGGGAAGGGGAGATGAGGGAGTCGAAAGCGACCATTTAAACTCGTCATCTGCATATTTCTCTATCCAGTTTTTAGCGCATATTGCTTTTTTTCTGAGCCTATCTGTTTGAGATGGGTTGACATCATTTAGTGATGCTATGGTTTTTTCAACATCAAGTGAGTTTATCAACAGGAGATTTGTTAAGTGTCTGAACGGGATTTGGTATGAAATAGTTGTGGGTATTTCGTTTACTTGAGAAAGCTCATAAATCCTTGATTCTTTTTCTTTTTTCTTTTCGTTTGCAGGGGTAATTCCAAAATAAACTCTTTCGGTATTGTCGTAGTCCTCATAAATTTTGAATACATCCGTGTCAAACGAAATGGAGAATTCGGCATTCACTCTGGTGCTTGCAAACATATACCTGCAAACCTCAGGAGTGTATATTTCAAGAACGTCATCAAGGCTTATCACCTCGCCTGATGATGATGAGATCTTGCCGCCGCGCCCTTTAATAGAGATAAAATCATATTGGAATGACACAGGGGCTTCTCCACCGAATATTTTTACTATTTTTTTACTTGTATCAAAAGAGCCGCCTTCACTGTGATGATCCTTACCTGCAGGCTCAAAATCAACGCCTTCTTTAACCCATCGCATAGGCCAATCCACGCGCCATGACAGTTTAACACCTTTTGCAGTTCTCAAATCCACTGTTTCGGTTTGATTCGTGATGTTATCTTTATATGTTATGCCGTATTCGCCGTCCCATGATAATACCGTTGTATCGTCTTTATTTGTAAAAGATGAAAAAACGGAAATTGGCCACCAATCATCAGAAAGGGGAGTTGTCCTGTATTCATTTAACACGGCTTTTATTTCCTCTTTCTTTTCAAGCGCTTTTTTTATGTCCTCTGCATAATAAGATGATCGGTATCGTTTTGCTTGATAAATATACTCGGGTGAAATTCCGACATTCGGAAGTATTTTTTCAACATCCGCTTCATTCTTACGTGCATAGCTTTCTTCGTTTGAAAGCGATGTGTCGGGAACCATGGTAATGGGGCAGCGCAGATATTGTTCAAGGAGAGTGGGGTTGTTCATGTTTTTAGGTACTTTTCTAAATACATCATAATCATCCCATGAATATATGAATCTGACCTTTTTTCCCCTTTCCCTAAGAGCTTGAACAACAAGATATGTAGAAATAATCTCCCTGAAATTACCAATATGAACCGTGCCGGAGGGAGTAATTCCGGATGCGCAGGTATAAGATTCCTTATCGCCCTTAATTGCTATTATTTTTTCTGCAGTTATATCAGCCCAATGTGTGCTTTTTTTATTGTTATCCATACTTTAAAATACTATATAATATAGAATTTTTTGTTTCAATTCCGTTTTTGTATCTTGTTTTTACTTATCCATTGACACCAATGATTAATGAATATAATCTTAAATAAAACGGGAGGTAGATTTGTGAAAAAGAGGATTATTATTTTGGCTGTTTTACTTGCAGTTTTTACTTCATCAGCATTTGCTGTTTCGATTAATCTTAAGGGTAATGAAGATAAATCAAGTCCGTCAACAAGTAGAATCGGATTGGGATTGCAGGTTGGTTATCCGCTCCTTGATGCTGTTATTACTTATACAAATAATCCGAAAGACGATCTTTTCGGATTTAGATTTTCAGGTTCATTCGGTTACAACTTTGCCGGAGTGTTTAACATTAATGCAACTGCAGATTGGATTTTCTGTCATATGTTTTTTTCAGAAACTAATTCTAAAGAGGCTGAAAACAGTATTCTCGATTTTAGCTTAGGAGCAGGTGCTGCCCTGGGCTTTGGAACAATAGGCTACATTGGTCCCATAGGTTCTTTTGCGGTTAATTATACCTTTGCAAAAAACTGGGTAGTGTTCTTAAGAACAAATTTGGGATATGTGTTTGGAATATACGGTGGTCCTTCTAATGAGTTCTATGTTTCCGGAACTGCCGGTTTCACTTATGAATTTGATGTATAAGATATGTCTTTAAACTGTGGTATAGTAGGACTTCCTAATGTAGGGAAGTCCACCTTGTTTTCTCTTTTAACTTCATCCGAGGTGGATGTTGCCAATTATCCGTTCTGTACGATTGAACCCAATGTAGGGGTTGTAAGCGTACCGGATGAAAGGCTTGAAAAGCTTTCAAGTTTGATACCTACAAAACGAGTAGTTCCGGCCGTTACCGAATTTGTTGATATAGCCGGCCTTGTAAAAGGCGCATCTAAAGGTGAGGGGCTTGGCAATCAATTTTTATCATCAATTCGCAACGTTGGAATAATAGCGCATGTTGTAAGATGTTTTGACGACAAGGATATTGTTCATACATCAGGCAAGATAGATCCTGAGGATGATATTAAAACAATCAATTTAGAACTGATATTATCCGATTTGGATATTGTTCAAAAGAGGCTTGATAAAGAAGTTAAACAGTCACGTCTTATAAAGGAAAAAAGCACTTCAATCAATACGCTTGAAAAAGCAAAACAAATGCTTGAAAACGAACAGCCCATCCGCAGTGCTACTTGGAGTGAAGAAGAATTAAAAGTTCTTTCATCCCTGTGTCTTATCACGCTGAAGAAAGTTATTTATGTTTGTAATGTGGATGAAAACAGCATAGAGGGCGGAAACAAATACAGCGATATTGTTAAACAGATAGCACAGAAAGAAAATGCCGATGTTGTTGTTTTAAGCGCAAAAATCGAATCGGAGATTTCTCTTTTACCTACAGATGAAGAAAAACAGGAAATGAGACAAGCCCTTGGGATCACAACATCATCACTCTCTGAATTTATTAAAAAGGCATATCACACCCTTGGACTTAGGACGTTTTTTACAGCAGGAAGCGATGAGGACAGAGCGTGGACCTTTAAAGACGGTATGTCAGCACCTGAGTGTGCAGGAATAATACATACCGATTTTCAAAAAGGGTTTATAAAAGCCGAGGTTTATTCCTTTGATGATTTGGAACAGCATAAAAGCGAGGCAGAACTTAAAAAACGCGGTCTAATACGCTTAGAGGGTAAGGAATACCTTATGAAAGACGGGGATGTTGTATTTTTCAAATTCAACACTTAACTATTCGCTCCGTTTAATCATGGGCGAATTCATTGTTCGTTTTTTAATATTATCATATTAAGTGTATCTGCAAACTTTTTAACATCCTGATTCGTTATGGGGCAGGATGTTGTTTTTTCGTATAAGCCGTATTCACGGAGTTTTGTCATATAGTCGCGCTCAGAGAGCAAGTAGGAGGCGTTTTCTTCAGTTATCAGAGTTCCTCTTTCATCAATTACCATGCCGCCTTTTTCGGCAATGCGTTTTGCAAGCGGAATATCGTGAGTTATCACGCATAAAAAATCGCTGCTGTATCTGACAATCCAGTCGTCGGCTGAGTTATCGGCCTGTTTAACACGGATGATTCTTATGTTCAGCTTGTTTTTGTCTTTGATGCTTTGTATTTGTTTAAGCGGCCTGTCGGCAACGAATACCAATTCATAGTTTTTATTCATACAAAGGTTTAAAAGAACCGAGCAGATTTTTCTGTGTATAGAATCAGCGTCAACCGCAATACTTTTACAATTTTTCAACAATAATACCTGTAGTTATAAATGATTTTTAACATCAATTGTTGTATAATATATGATATGAGCAATTTATATTCAATAAGAAGATCCTATATGCCGTCTTTGCCGGCAATTATCGCCTCGCCCTTTGAAAACATCTGTGTAAAGTACGGGCATTCTCCAACACCTTCCGGTGATGAAAAAACCATTAAAAAGTATTTTACACAAACATTTGGGCAGAAAGTAATTACATTTTCTGTCTCTCAGTCTAAAAAGAAAGCATTAAAACCCTTAAGAACCGTTGTAGTTCTTTCTGGCGGACAGGCACCCGGAGGACATAATGTAATTGCGGGTATATATGATGCACTTATGAAAATCAGTCCCGAATCAAAACTCTACGGAGCCCTTGGTGGTCCGGATGGTCTTGTAAGGGGTGAAATAAAAGAATTGGATAAGAACACTATTGATTCTTATCGCAATACGGGCGGCTTTGATATGATAGGCTCAGGACGGGGTAAAATAACAACTCCCGAACAGTTTAAAGCCGTTGAAAAACTATGTAAGGATAACAAGATAAACTCAATCATAATTATTGGTGGTGACGATTCAAATACGAATGCTGCACATCTGGCAGAATACTTTATGAAAAACGACGATGCGGGCGTTGTAGTAGTAGGGTGTCCTAAAACCATAGATGGCGATTTGAAGAACTCATCCATTGAAACATCCTTTGGTTTTGATACTGCAACAAAAACCTATAGCGAACTTATAGGAAACATAGAAAAGGACGCACTTAGCGCTAAAAAATACTGGTTCTTTATAAGGCTTATGGGAAGAAGTGCATCCCATGTTGCTCTTGAATGTGCCCTTCAAACTCATCCTAATATCTGCCTTATAGGAGAGGAAGTTAAAAGCAAAAATGAAACGCTTCAAGACCTTATAGATTATGTTGCCGACGTTATTAAAACCCGCGCACAAAACGGAAAGAATTATGGCGTGTGTTTAATCCCTGAGGGAATAATAGAGTTTATACCGGAGGTAGGAACCCTTATAAGCGAACTTAACACGCTCCTTGCAAACAGCAAGAATGAGATTAAAAGTATAAAAAAGGTTGCGGAATTGTTAAGCCCGGAGAGTTCAAAATGCTTCCTGTCCTTGCCCGGAGATATTCAAAAATCGCTTTTGGGCGAAAGAGATCCTCATGGCAATGTTCAGGTTTCAAAGATTAAAAGCGAAGAGCTTATAGGGAATGCCGTCAGTGCAAAGCTTAAGAAGGAAGGAGTAAAGGTTTCACCTGTATTTAACTTCTTCGGTTACGAGGGAAGAAGCGCATATCCTACAAATTTTGACGCATCATATTGTTATTGCCTTGGTTATAATGCCGTAATTCTTGCTTTGTTCAGGGCAACAGGCTATATGAGCACGGTTCAAAATCTGACCTCCGAGAGCGAAAACTGGAAGCTCGGTGGTGTGCCTATCGTGTCCATGTTTACTGTTGAAAACAGAAATGGCAAACCCACTCCCGTAATTCAAAAAGCCCTTGTGGATTTAAACGGTGCTCCGTTTAAAGAGTTTGAAAAAAACAGATCCTTATGGGCGAATGAGGATAGTTACATAATACCAGGTCCCATACAGTACTTTGGTCCAAAGGAATGTTGCAACAGCATTACTAAAACACTACAATTAGAACAAAGTTAGTTTTTTTTTCTAATAGGGGGATATCGTGTCTTATAGTAAAGTGATGAAATATTTTAGGGATATTTCTGCTATTCCTCATCCTTCCGGATATACGGAGGGTATTCAAAAATACCTTGAAGATTTTGCTCTCTCCAATTCTCTTGAATATAAAAAAGATAAGGTTGGGAACGTTGTTATATATAAAAAAGGAACAAAAAACGCTCCTGCCTTAATTCTTCAATCACATATGGATATGGTGTGGGCTTCTGAGGACAAAACGCTTGATAAGACAACAACACCTATAGAACTTGTTGAAGTCGATTCTGTTTTAAAGGCAAACGGCACAACCCTCGGAGCTGACAACGGAATCGGAATGGCCTACATGCTTGCAATATTGAGCAATGATAAAATAGAAACCCCTCCGCTTGAATGTCTGTTTACAGTTGACGAAGAAACGGGAATGGATGGAGCAATTGAGTTAGGCGAGGATATGATAAGCGCAAAAAGGATGATTAATCTCGATTCGGAAGACGAGGGGGAGATTCTCTCATCCTCCGCAGGAGGGGCGCATATACTTTCAAACGTAAGCGTAAAATTTGCTATTCAAAAAAATGTTTTGCCGCTTAGAGTAAAGGTTTTTGGAGTAACCGGCGGCCATTCTGGGCAGGAGATATACAAAAGAGGGGCTAACGCAATTATAGTTATGCGTGACATACTATCGGGTATAAAAAAAGAGAAATTCAATCTTGTATCCTTTGAGTCAATAAATGCATATAACGTTATTCCCAAAGAAGCTTCATTTGTTATAGCCACAGATCCAAAAGACGTAGAACAGATCGCCTCTTGTATACTGAGTGTGTTTAATTCAATCAAGGTTAAATATCTCAATACGGATCCTGATATTGATTTATCAATTGATTTTTTACCTGTGTCAGAAACAGTCAAATGCATAGATAAAAAATCATTCAGCAATTTCATCAAGTATTTTGATGCATTTCAGAATGGGGTAATTGAGTATTCAAAAGAGGATTCCGATAAGGTTATAACCTCATTAAACACTGCAGTTGTTCGTGTTGATAACGAGGAGGGCAGTTTATTTATAGGCGCATCAATCAGAAGCAACGATGATATAAAAAGGGATATGACCATTCTTCAATACGTTTCTCTCTCTCGCTCTATGGGTTATGTTACAACCGTTGTTAATTCGGTATATCCTTCGTGGAAAGAGGTGCCATCTCCTTTACGCGAGCATATGAAGGCTGTTTATAAAAAGATGTATAAAAAGGATATGGTGGAAAAGAGCATACATGCAGGGTTGGAATGCGGATATTTTGCACAAAAGAACCCCAATATGGATATTGCCTCCATAGGTCCCGATATACGATGCGTGCATACGACAAAAGAATATGCCGTGCTTGATTCGGTAAAAAGAGTTTATTCATATTTAAAAAAAGTAATTGAAGAGATTTAAATGCGAACAAAAAGCATAGATATGCTTTCATCCTCACTTTGGAAGTCCATAATCCTATACAGCGTTCCGCTGATGTTTTCCAATGTCCTTCAGGTGTTGTTCAATATGGCTGACGTTATGGTTGTAGGAAGATTTTCCGGTCCTCTTGCGCTTGGAAGTGTAGGATCAACCACCATGATTATTCAACTTGAAACCGGCATTCTTTTTGGACTTTCAACCGGTATTTGTGCCATTGTTGCTTTTCACACGGGGGCAAAACAAAGGGATGGCGTTGAGAAGGCAATACACACATCTGTTGTTCTTTCCGTAATTTTGGGAGTGAGCTTGCTCATTATAGGAATTTTGAGTGCAAGGTCTTTTTTGTCATTGCTTAAAACAAAGGACGAGCTCATTGTAGAAGCAACCCTGTATTTAAGAATTTATTTTTTAGGCGTTCCTGCCCTTAGTTTATATAACTGCGGAAATGCAATTCTAACTGCAAACGGGGAAACAAAGCGTCCTCTTTTATATTTGCTCCTATCCGGAGTGGTTAATGTTTTGCTTAATCTTTTGTTTGTAATTGTTTTTAAACTATCCGTTTTAGGGGTGGCTCTTGCAAGCGTAATATCGCAGTATCTCTCGGCTTTTTTGATTTTAAGATATCTGATATGCACGGATACTGATTATAGAATAGTTCCAAAGCTTATAAAATATGACAGGATATTGTCAAAAGAAATTCTAAGAATTGCTATTCCTTGTGCATGTCAACATGCTCTGTTTTCGCTTTCAAATCTGTTTGTTCAGGCTTCAATTAATTATTTTCCTCATTATGTGGTAGAAGGCTGTGCCGCAGGGGGGAATTCAGATCCTCTTGTTTATGATATGATGGCTGCATTTTACACGGCTTCAACCGGTTTTATCTCTCAAAACTTGGGAGGTGGAAAAATTGACAGAATAAAAACAACATATATTGTTACAACAGTTTATTCCTTCATTTTAGGGCTTATTTTGGGCGGTCTTTTGGTTATTTTCAGAAGGGAATTTATAATGCTTTTTACCTCCAATGAGGAAGTAATAAAGTATGGTGAAATCAGAGTGATGATAATGGGCGCCTCCTACTGTATTTCGGCATTCATGGATAACGCAACAGCAGCAAGCAGGGGCTGCGGTAAAACCATAGGCCCTACCGTAATAATAGTTATGGGTACGATTGTGTTCAGAATAATATGGATTTTTACCGTTTTCAGATATTTCCATACACTTGAATCGCTGTTTTTATTATATGTTTCATCCTGGGTTCTAACTGCTATTTGTGCAAATATCTATTTTTGTTATTCATACAAAAAAATAAAAAAGATGCATAGTTATAAACCCGCATAACAAAAGTAAGCTTTAAAAGGGTTTTTTACCGAAATTACAAAGAATGACACCTCTTTTTATGTTATAATATTCTAATGGAGTATTACTATGCAAAATTCAAATAGTGAGTACATTATTGAGATGAAGCATATCACTAAGCGCTTTCCGGGCATTGTTGCAAATGACGATGTTTCAATAAGCGTTAAAAAAGGTGAGATATATGCACTTCTTGGTGAGAACGGAGCCGGTAAAAGTACATTGATGAGCATGCTTTTTGGACTTTACGAACCGGATGAAGGTGAAATTTTTATTCGTGGCGAAAAAGTAAAATTCAAGTCGCCAAACGATGCAAGTGCAATCGGAATCGGTATGGTACATCAGCATTTCAAGCTTGTTGAGCCGTTCACAGTTACCGAAAATGTAGTGCTTGGGATAGAAGGCGGCACTATTGTAGATTTAAAATCCGCAAGAGAGAAAATTTTAAAGCTCAGCAGTGAATACGGCTTGGAGGTTAATCCCGATGATAAGATAAAGGATTTACCGGTTTGTACAAGACAGAGAGTTGAAATATTCAAGATGTTGTACAGGGATGCGGAAATCCTTATATTTGATGAGCCTACGGGCGTTTTAACACCGCAGGAAATCGACAAGCTTTTGGAAATCCTTGAAAACCTTAGAAAAAGCGGCAAAACAATTCTTCTTATTACACATAAGCTTGAAGAAATCAAACGCGTTGCCGACAGATGTGCAATACTCAGACAGGGAAAACTCATAGAGGTTGTAAATACAAAGGATGTGTCCACATCAGAAATGGCATCGTTGATGGTTGGCCATACTGTTTTGTTCGATATAGATAAGTCCCCCATGAAAAAGGGCGATGTTGTTCTTTCTGTAAAAAATATGTCGTACAAGAAGAAGGGCGAAAGCGTTTATCGAGTAAGGGATGTCAATTTTGATGTTCATGCTGGTGAAGTGTTTGCCATAGCAGGGGTATCCGGAAACGGACAAATGGAGATTGCAGACATTATAACCGGAATAATACAAGATTCAACGGGTGAAATAGTCCTTGACGGAGAGGATATTTCAAAACTCAGTATCGATGAAAGGATTAAGCGTGGTATAAGCTATGTGCCTGAGGACAGACATGCCGTGGCATTGGTTCTTGATGAAACCCTTGAGGATAACATAGTTCTTAAAAAGATGGACACGGCTCAGTTTTTGAAAAAGATATTCCTAAGGAGAAACGAAATATCCACATATGCCGATATGATAATTGATAAATACGATGTTCGCTCGGGACAAGGAAGATCAACAATCGTCAGATCAATGAGTGGCGGAAATCAGCAAAAAGCCATTATCGGCCGTGAGATAGAGCTTGATGCAAAACTGCTTATCTTTGTTCAGCCGACACGCGGTCTTGATGTTGGAGCTATCGAGAACATTTGGAAGTTGATTCTTAAAGAGCGTGACAGGGGCAAGGCCGTACTTCTTATTTCGCTTGAACTTGAGGAAATAATGAACCTTGCCGATACCGTTGGTGTTATATATAACGGCCATATTGATAAGATTGCATCCCGTGATCAATTAACGGAAAGGGAAATAGGATCGTATATGATGGGGGTAAAGCACAATGGATAAAATCAGTAGTTTTTTTAAGAAGTTTGGCTTGGGTTTTGTTCATGCTTTTACCAAGAACGGAGCAAGGGTCAATTTTGTAAAACTGTCTAAAAACCGAACAGCTCTTGCATTTCTTTTACCGATTACGGCCATTATTCTATCTTTTATATTGGGAAGTATCGTTCTTGCCTTAATAGGAGCAGATCCGTTTAAAGCTATTACAAGTATGTTTCAGGGAGCAGGTTTTCTTCCCAAAGCACGCTATGGCGGCGGTCAGAATCAGTTTTCCGACTTTATGAAATTGCTCAACAACGCAACACCTCTTATCTTTGCATCTCTTGCAGTGTCAGTTGCTCTTTCTGCCGGTATGTTTAATATCGGTATCTCCGGTGTCATGGTGCTGAGCGGATTTATTTCATCGGTACTTATAGGGTATTCACCACTTCCTGCCGTTGTGGCTCGTCCTGCCGTGTTGATTATTTGTTTGATCTTGGGTATGGGCGCAGGGGCGCTTGTAGGCTTTTTAAAGTACAAGTTCAATATTAACGAGGTTGTTCAGGCTATCATGTTCAACTATACGTTTATGTATATAACAAACTATTTTATCTACAAGTTCTTTTTAAATCCGGAAACACGAAGCTCTGTGGTAGTATCGGATGCGGCACGTCTTACTATTGCCGATGTAAAAGTAGGTGGGGTTGAGATTGTTGTTCCGCTTGGATTTATAGTGCTTATTGCGGTTGCCGTCATTGTGTATATTTTCCTTACAAGAACCAAAGACGGTTTTGAAATGAGAGCGGTAGGGCTCAATCCGCGTTGTGCCGAATACGTTGGTATTTCGGTGAAAAAGAACGTTATTCTTGCAATGGCAATTTCCGGAGCTCTTGCCGGACTTGCAGGGGCAACATTCTATCTTGGAGCAACTAATACCATAAAACCCGAAACTCTGCCTTCAACGGGATTTGATGCAATCGCCGTATGTCTTTTAGGCGGTTCACATCCTATCGGAATATTCCTTGCTTCTCTTTTAATATCGGGAATGACAACAGGAGGTGCTTATATGCAGGCAAGGGCAAGTGTTAGCACACAGGTTCCGTCATTGATAATTGGTATTATGTTGATTTTTGCAGCATGTACAGCGTTTATGCGATATTATCTTCAGAAAATGTCACTCAAAGTTGAAGATAATCTTAAAAAGGAGGGACTGTTATAATGGGTATACTGCTTTCGTCAAATTCAATTCTATCGGGAACTCTTGCATTTGGTCTTCCTTTGTTCATTATTGCAATCGGAGGGATTTTTTCGGAAAGAAGCGGCGTAACAAACCTTGCTCTTGAAGGCTTTATGGGAGCCGGTGCGTTTACGGGTGCTCTTGTTGCTGTGATTGTTATGCAGAAAACCGGAATGTCATCATCCGCTACTATGTGGATTGCGCTTTTAGCCGCCGCATTCGGAGGAGCTTTGTTCTCTGCCTTACATGCGCTATTATGCGTTTATTTAAGGGCAGACATGGTTATCTCAGGCGTTGTTATGAATATTCTTTCAACCGCCCTTACGGCATTCCTTGTTACAACAATTAACGATAAGGTTTTCCGTGTAGGAGCAACGGGAAAATTCCATATAGGAATTGCAGGGAAGTTTACAATTCCGTATTTATCGAAGATTCCTTTTATAGGCGGTTTATTTACGGATGTTTATTACTATGAAATTCTAATTATAGTAATTGCGGCTTTAATGTATGTTGTTCTGTATAAAACAAAATTCGGTTTAAGACTGCGTGCATGCGGTGAATTTCCACAGGCTGCAGATTCTGCCGGTGTAAATGTTTATCATGTAAGATTTATATCGGTTCTTATATCGGGAGCATTATCGGGAATAGGCGGCTTGTGTTTAGCCTATTACCTAATTACGCAGTTTGATGCAAAACTCTTCTATCTCGGCTATGGATACCTTTCAATATCTGCCTTGATATTCGGAGGATGGAAAATAATTCCTACGCTCGGAGCTTGTATGCTGTTCTCCTTTGTAAAATACTTTGCTCTGTGGTTTGCAACGCTTCCGGGAATCAACCTGTCATCCGTTGTAACAAGTACGCTTTTCCAGGCATTACCGTATATCATAACTCTTGTTGCTCTTATATTCTTCTCAAAATCAAATAAAGCGCCTGCAGCTCTTGGTGAGATATATGATAAAGGAAAGCGATAAATTTATCTTGTAATAAAGTGCATTATTGCACCGCATACACCCGATATGAATATAAGCAGTGTCGGGTGTATTTTTTTATACAAAAAAGTAACGGCGCACATAATTAAGAATAAAACCGATTCAAAAACGTTAATTTTAAAGTTCGGGGTGAGTACAAAAAGGGTTTGTTTTGCAACACTCCACAAGCCCGAAGCAAACATTGCAACGACAACTGCCTTAAGTCCATAGAAAATTCTGTCTGTTATTTTCGATTTGTTTTTAAACAGAAATTTGTATGTAATAAGAATAAAAATAATGGCAGGGGCAATGAGGGATAAAACGCTTACGATGCCACCTATAATCCCTGCTGTTTTAATTCCTACATAGGTTGCCATATTAACGCCTATGGGGCCCGGAGTTATTTCGCTTAAAGCAATCATGTCAACAAGCTCGGAGGGAGTGAACCAATCATACTTATCGCAAAGATTGAAAAGAAAGGGGATTGTTGCCATTCCGCCGCCGAATGAAAAGGCTCCGATTATAAAAAATTCATAGGCAAGCAATAACAATGTTTTAAGCATTATTCTGTCCTTGGTTCTTGTGCTTTTCTTTAAAAGAGCCAAATATCAGCGAGAATACAATTCCAAAAATAATAATTAAAACGGCAGGGAGCTTAAAGTATATTAAAGCTATGAATGCAACAAGGGATACTATAAGGGTTGGAATATCAACAATATTCTTTTTTGCAAGGTTATACACAGCCTTTAACGAAATTGCACAGAGCCCTGCACGGATAGCCCTATAAATACTGTTTAAGAGGGCAAAATCAATAACGGCTTTATTGATAATCGTTGTAAGAATTGCAATAAAAATAAAAGGAGCTATAAGTAGAGATAGGGTTGCAAGTATTGCGCCTATTACGCCGTGTGTTTGCATACCGAATATGGTTGCTGTGTTTACCATAATTATACCCGGAGAACACTGGGATACGGATATCTGCTTATAAAATTCATCTTCCGTCAGCCAGCGTCTTTTCTCAACAAGCTCACGAGAGAGAAAAAGAAGCATGCTTGAAGCACCGCCGAATGTTGTAAGTCCCAAATAAAAGAATACAAAACATACTTCTTTAAGAGAGGGATTATGCATGTTTGTATTTTCAGATAGCTTGTTCATTCATTTATCCGTTTTCATTTATAATACTTCAAAACTTCGCTGTATGCATCATTTCCTGTTATTTCGCCAAGCAGGGTAAAAAGCTCTTTGTTATATATAGACCTTTTTATTGCGTAGTTTGCAATTTTTTCGGCTGTTGCCGTATCATTGTTTTCCTTTGCTTTTTGTAACAGTCCTATAAGATCATTTACATTTACAAGATCCCTGTCAAAAAGTATTTGATAATACTTTCGTGCCGTATTGGTATCGGAAATCTTTTCAGCTATTTCTATTGCATCCCTTATTGAATAAACGCTTTGAGGGCTGTTTTCGTATAAGCGATTGATGGTATCGATGGCTTTGTCATATTGTTCAAGATGTTTGTAGATTAAAATGATGTTCTGTCTTATTCGAATATCCGATGATAAAGGCTCTGCTGATTCTAAAACCGTTAATGCTTTTTCATACTCACCTTTTCTTGCATAGTTTGCGCTGAGTTCCAAAGCGATATCGGTAATTTTTTTTTCATCTTCATTTTTTACCGTAGATGTGCAGGAAACAAAAGAAAGAACAAGGGACAACAGAACTGATAAAAACAAATATTGTTTCGTTTTCATTTTAATGGTTGAAAACCGTTTTTTCTATTTCCCTTACCTGTGCTCTGTATAAATTCACCACGCTTGATCCGTAGTCTGCCATGAGTTTAATCATGTTGCGCTCTTTTCCGCCCGCATCCTTGCCGTTCAGCCTGTCTCCGGCATCTCCTAAACCCGGCAGTATGTATGCCTTATGGTTCAAAAGGGGATCAAGCCACAGAGTGTATATCTCCACATTTTTTACGCTTCTTAAAATTCTCAAGCATCCTTTCATCGCCGATATGACGTTTAAAAACTTTATGCTCTTTGGACGAACTCCGTTCTTTTCAAGGAACTTAATAATTGCTATCAAGGAGCCTCCGGTTGCATTCATAGGATCTGCAAATATCAAATCCTTGCCGTCCATTTCTTCTAAACGGAAGAATGATCTGTCTAAATCAAGCAGATAATCCATTGTTTTTTCTGTTTTGCTTTCATCCCTTTTAATCTTAAAGAGCTCAAACGGAGTGATGTAGCCTGTTGAGCTGTATTCCTGAATTTCCTTGCTGACTATCATTGAGGGCAACAGGGCACCTCGAAGCATTACGCACATAACGGAGTTTTCGATTTGTTTATCGATATCAGGAATTCTATGGGCAGCGTAGGCCTGAAACGGAAGATCAACGGGTGTTTTTGTAATTATGGATCTTTTTTTGCTTATGGCCTGATCTGCAAACGTATGGGTAAAAAGCATCTCATACGCCCTTTGAATATAGTATAAAAACTCATCGTGTTCGGTTGAGGGGGAGCGGAGCTTTGCAATTACTCTACTTGCGCTTGCATGCTGCTCAACGGGAGTTTCAAACGAATAAACGTGCAGTCCTTCTACGTTCTTTTTTGAGTATTTTTCAAGCTCATGCCCTATTTCTTTGGAAATAGCGGTTATTTCCTCTCCGGCTTTATCCTTTTCTTCTTTTGACGATGATGCTTCAAATTGCGCACTTGGTTCGTTGAGTTTTGAATAAAGCCGTTCTAATTTTAAAAGAAAATCGTTGTCCTCGGATGTAAGGCAGTTCTCAAGGTCCTTTGCACTCATAATCAAATTATTCATTATTTCCCCTCGCTTATTGCTAAATATTATAAATAAATAGTATGCAAAAAAAAAGTGCATTGTATTTAAAAGATTAATTGAATATATTTATTTATATGACAAGGTATCAAAAAGCATTATTGAATATAGTAAATAACTCATACGATCATCCAACAGTTGAAGAGCTGAGAATTAAAATGGAGGAGGCAGGTTACCATCCGTCCCGTGCAACGGTATATAATAACGTTTCAGCGTTGTCAGATGAGGGGTTTATAAAAAAACTTAACATAGGCTCCGTAACAAGGTATGACAAAATTCAAAAGCACGACCATCTTGTTTGTCAAGGATGCGGAAAAATAAAAGATATTCCCCAGTTTGATATTCAGAATTTGACTAGCGGTGAGGACAGCGAATACATAACAGACCATGATCTTACGCTGTACTATTTATGTCCGGAATGTAGGAGCAAAATAAATGCTTGTTCTGGGAATTGAATCCTCCTGCGATGAGTGTGCAGCTGCCGTAATTAAAGATAAAAAACAGCTGCTCTCATCGGTTGTTGCAACACAGATTGCCGCTCACAGCGCTTTTTCCGGAGTTGTTCCGGAGCTTGCATCCCGCCTTCATACAGAGCTTATTCTCCCTGTTACGGAAGAAGCCATAAAAAAGGCAGGCATAGAAAAAAAAGATATATCTGCAGTGGCGGTAACAGAAAAACCCGGCCTTTTGGGTAGCCTTCTTGTCGGGGTTAATTTTGCGCGTTCACTCTCATATGGACTCGGTGTGCCGCTTATAGGAATTGATCACATACTTGCTCATATAAACGCATCACAATTTGAAAAGAAACTCGAATATCCCTATTTATCCCTTCTTGTTTCGGGAGGGCATACATTAATTGCAAAGGTTAACGATTTTAACAAAATAGAGGTTATGGGTGCCACGGTTGACGATGCTATAGGTGAGGCCTATGACAAGGTTGCAAAGGCATATAATTTGGGGTACCCCGGAGGAATATACATAGATAAACTCGCACAATCCGGAGACAGGACTGCATTTAGGTTCCCATATCCAAAACTTAAAAACCCGTATAGGGAATTGGACATGAGTTTTTCCGGTTTGAAGAGCGCTGTTATAAATCAAAGCGAACACTTTAGATACAAGGAACGCTCAAAAGAAAACCTTGCCGCCTCATTTCAATACACGGCGATAAATTACGTTGTTTCAAAGGTTGTTAAAGCAATAGAGATAACAGGCATTAAAAGAGTGAGCGCAGGAGGAGGGGTTGCGGCAAACTCCTATCTTAGAGAAAAGCTTTCATCGCTTGAAAATGACGGTGTTGAAGTGGTACTGCCTTCGCTAAAATTGTGTGGAGATAATGGCATTATGGTTGCGGCCCTTGGTTCCGAATACCTTGAAAGAGGGATAACCGACGTTAATATCAACGCAGAAAGCCGAAATAAAGCATATAAAGGATATATGAATAAATGCCGACAAAACGCATAGTTTCCTCAAAATCCATCACTATGGGAGGAAAGGCCCCCATAAGCGTTCAAACCATGCTTAAGAACAGCTTCACATCCTATTCGTATGATGATTTGTTTATTTTAAAATGCTATGGGGCAGATATACTACGCTTTTCCATAAAGGGGGAATACAGAGGCGATGAACTGAAAAAATTTATTTCTTCATCCCCAATCAGCCTTGTTCTTGATGTTAAAAACATTAAAAAGCAAGCGATAGATGCGCTTAAATATGGAATTGACGCAATAAGAATTAATCCTTCTTTATTAACAAAAAACGATATTATCGAAATAATCAAAGCAGCATCGGATAACAGAGCTATTATCAGAATAGGAACAAATGACGGCAGTATAAAAGGTTCAGATCCCATAGAAGAAATTATTAAAACCATAGAAATTGCAGAATCCTTGTCTTTTAATAATCTTGTTTTGAGTATTAAATCATCATCAGTAGAAAGAACCTATAGTTTATACTCAAAACTTGATAGTCTTACGCCCTATCCTCTGCATATAGGCCTTACCGAATCAGGCGACCGAATAGGAGGCACGGTGCGAAGTACGATAGTTCTTTATGAGCTGTTAAAAAAAGGGATAGGCAATACAATTCGTTACTCTCTTGCCGGAAGCGAGAAGGACGAGGTGCGTGCAGGAACGGAGCTGTTAGCAACGCTAGGCCATAAACAGAATTATCTAAATCTTGTTATTTGCCCATCCTGCGATAGAGCAACATTCAATACGGGAGTTTTTTATAACAAGATATCCGATGAACTGTTCAGAATTACATATGCTCTTAAAAAAAAGATTACTCTTGCTATTATGGGGTGTACTTTAAACGGAATCGGAGAAGGAAAAGAAGCCGATATCGGAATTTCCGGATGCGGTGATAAAATTGTAATTTTTAAGAAAGGCAATATAGTTGATAAAGTTGACTATAATTCTCTCTCTGATGCTTTAAAAAAACAAATAGAATCGATAGCTTGACTTTTAGCATTTGCAAATTCAATATATATGGTTTTAAATTATACTAAGCTCATTTAATTTTAATGGGGGATGTATTCAGAATGGCAAAATACATTATGGCTCTTGATGCCGGAACAACTTCTAATCGCTGTATACTGTTTGATAAAAACGGTCATATTGTTGCCCTCTCAAGCAAGGAGTTCACTCAGTTTTTCCCTCATCCGGGGTGGGTTGAGCACGATCCTAACGAGATTTGGTCAACTCAACTTGGTGTGTGCGTTGAAGCAATGCAAAAAATTGGAGCAAAGCCCTCTGATATAGTTTCAATAGGTATAACAAATCAAAGAGAAACAACAGTTGTATGGGATGCACTTACGGGGGAGCCAATCTACAATGCAATAGTTTGGCAGTGCAGAAGAACATCCAAAATGTGCGATGAGATAAAAAACACTCCGCTTGCAAAAAGTATCAAAAGTAAAACCGGGCTTGAAGTTGATGCTTATTTCTCTCTTACAAAGTTAAAATGGATTTTAGATAATGTAAAAGGAGCGCGTGAAAAAGCAGCAAAAGGACAGCTGAGATTTGGAACAGTTGATACGTGGCTTCTTTACAAACTCACGGGAGGAAAAGCGCATCTTACCGATTATTCCAATGCATCAAGAACAATGATGTTCAATATCAATACGTTACAATGGGATAAAGAGATACTTGATGCCTTTGATATACCTTATTCCTGTCTGCCTGAGGTAAGAGAGTCCTCATCCTTCTTTGGATATACAAAAAAAGAATTCTTTGGCGAAGAAATAATGATATCAGGAGTAGCCGGCGATCAGCATGCTGCTTTGTTCGGGCAGAATTGTTTTAAGCGAGGGGATGCAAAAAACACATACGGTACGGGATGTTTCATACTTATGAATACCGGAGATAAGAAGGTTGAATCAAAAAACGGACTTGTTACCACCATAGCCTGGTCTCTTGGA
>JAQYLW010000080.1 GCA_028719825.1 Spirochaetales bacterium
AACTCGATTATACCGTCTGCAGTATTATGGGTTACAGTCCATTTATCTGCTTCCTCTCCGTTTAATTGATACCTTATAACGCTTGTACTTTTTGGGACTCTCAATTGCCATCTAAGCAATGTCATTTGTCCTTCACTAGCAAAGAGTGCCAATGCGAATATGGACACCACACAAAATGAAAAGATCTTTTTCATAGTTTTTCTCCCACTTTATTATTTTTTAACGACATTTACAATGCCTCTTTAAGGACATTTACAATGCCGATTTTATCAATAGATGCTCAAGTCCTCCACTATGTTTTCGGGTGGTTGATTGGAGTCTACCCAAACGAAATCTTTTGCCTCATCGGAGTTAAGGATATTATTAATTTTTTCAAGAGCGGCATCATACATGGCCTTTCTTGCAATTTTTCTGTCCTTATCCGTAAGGATAGCACTTGTAGTATCGGTATCTAAAGATGCCACAACTTCGCCGGGGTACGCTACAACCTTATATGCTTCAAGAATATCCTCAAGGCGACTTTCTGCCTTTTGAGTTGATAAGGGTTCTCTTGCATATACCGGCTGAGAAGGTGCTTCAATAGGTGGTACTTCAACAGGTACTTCCACAGGGGTTTCCACAGTAGGAGTTTCTTGGGGCGTAGAGCTGTCTGGGAGAATGACGCTTACGTCCCTCATGCTTGGAGCATCAGGAACTTCTACGACAGGTGGTACTTCAACGGGTGGCGGAACCAACACTATATCCTCAACCGGAGCTACAAAGTGGGTATAGCTGTCGGTTAGAGATGAAACAACTAAGGGGTTTGAAGGAATAACATCATTTTCATACCCTTTTGTTGTTCGTACTTTTTCTATTGCTGAATTGTATATTTGCGTATCTGACGGGCTTGAAAAACCCTTTGTACCAACTGAAGATACATCGAATTTTCTAATAATTCTTAAGGTTATAAATGAAAACGCCAAAAGCATAATGAACATAATTAGTAAAAATATCGTTATTTTTTTTGCCATCATTTATCCTCAAATACCGTATTCAATACTACCATTGCTTCAAGCTCCAAGTGATTATCAACCATAGCTATGGTATTATTTATTTTATATATTATAGTTCTGAATTGCGTTCTGTCAACTGTTTTTTCTTCAGTGTAGGCTTCCTCTGTTTTATAAAAACGCTGTGTTGACTGCTTTTTGTCGTATCCCAGCCCCATGTCTCTTGTGATGAATCTTTCAAATCTGACATCGCTATCTGTTTTTACCTCGGCAATTGTATCGCAAAGAGCATACCACCCGGATGAAAGAAGAAGCGGTGCATTTATAATAAAAACGCGTTTTTGTCCGTCGGCAAGCTGCAAAGATGCAAATTTTTCCCTTTTTTCCAACAGCTCCTGTTTTAGACCGTTCCATACATAATTGCGATAGCTATGCTCAGGATCTGAATTTTCAAAAATTGCACGATAGCAATATTGTTTTAATTCATCATCTGTTACATCGCTGTCCAAACCAAACATTTGTGTTATTTCCTTTTTATGGGAGAGTACAAATGCCTTTGACTCTTTGTCTGCATCATACAGATAATATGCAATTTGCCTTTTATTGCACACTTCTATTATTTTTTGCGTAAAATAGTTTTTACCTGCGGCAACAAGCCCCATTATACCAAGCGTTTTAACTATCAATGCATCTCCCCCCAAGAAGAAGCGCTTTCCACAGATACACGCAAGGGTACGCGAAGATGAACGCACTCTGTCATTATAGATGCAATTACTTCTTTTTCAGAATTTGCGGCCTTTTTGCTCATCTCGAATATCAATTCGTCGTGAACATTCAGCAAAAGTTTAACATCATCCCTTTGTTCGTAATGAATACTGATATCCACCATTGCTTTTTTAATAATATCAGCCGCACTTCCCTGTATTATTGAATTGACGGCAGCTCTCTCCTCTGCCGAACGTATGTTTTTGTTAGAATCATTGATATGTGGGAAATAACGTTTGTGACCCAACAGAGTGGTTGTGTATCCGTTTGCCCTTACAGACTCTACGGATTTGTCGATAAAATTTCTCACTCCGCTAAACGTGTTGAAATACTCTGAAAGGAAATCGTTTGCCTCTTTCAGTTTAATTCCAAGCTCTCCTGCAAGTCTGAACGCAGACATTCCGTATATAACTCCAAAATTTATGGTTTTTGCAATGCGCCTTTCTGTAGGCGTAACATCTTCTTTGAGCTTTTTGAATATAAGGCTGGCAGTCATCCTATGCACGTCCTCTGCATGAATAAACATATCCGTGAGCCTTTCATCCTCACAAAAATGAGCAAGAACGGCAAGTTCAATTTGGGCATAATCGGCAGAAACAAGAACGTTGCCGCTTGTAGCTTTGAAGGCAGAGCGAATAAGACGTCCTTCGTCGCTTCTTATGGGAATATTCTGTAAATTTGGATGAACGGAGGAAAACCTGCCCGTTGCGGTTCCTGTTTGCAAAAAAGTAGTATGAAGCCTGTTGTCTTTTTTATTTATAAGCTCAGAGAGCGAATCCGTATAGGTGTTTTTTAGTTTTGAAAGCCCCCTGTATTCCATAATCAGTTCTACAATCGGATGTTCCCCTTTTAGATCTTCTAAAACGGAAGCGTCAACGGAATACCCTGTTTTGTTCTTTTTCCCCTTACCCAAAAGAAGGGTGTCAAAAAGAATACTTGCCGTTTGTGAAGGGCTTGAAATATTGAATTTTTTTCCGGCAAGGGCATATATTTTTTCTTCTGCAATGCTTATACGCTCAGAAAGATTGTTTTTGAATCTATCAAGAGCAGCAGTATCCAGATAAATTCCGTTGTTCTCCATCAGCGATAGAACCGGTATTATTTTCTCTTCCAATGTAAGATACGAAGAATAAAGATCATTCTTCTGTAAATCGTTTATAAGATGCGGTAAAAGCGCATATGACAAAGGGGCAAGCAGAGCATCATCATCGTTATCCTCGTCAAATAAAAGACGTTGTTTTTTAGTTTTTGCATTATCCTCAACCCTCATGGACAGATATTTTTCAGCAAGAAAATTTTTGGAGAATATGTTAGTCTCACTGTCGGTTAAATACGCCATGATATTAATATCAGCAAGGCTTGCTTTGATTTCTGACGGGGGAACAATACAGTATTTTTTTAGAATGCTCTTAATATCAAAACCAACAAGGACATTTCCCTGTTCCTTTAAGAACGCACTAATAACAGCTTTTACCTTATTGTCCTCTGCGTCAACCTTACACGCTTGTTTGTCGTTTACGGCATAGTAGAACACGTGGCTTGATGGGGTTGTATAAACGGCTATTATTTTATTAAGTGCAAAGTCTCTTTCAAAATCATCGCATTGCGATACATTGAGTGTTGATGTAAAAAACGGAAGCTCGTTTTGCACTAAAGCATCAGCCTCGTTATCTTTTACAAGGTTCATCTCTGATGCCCATTTTATAATTCTTTCGGATACTGTTTTTACCCCTAAGGACTGAAGATATAAGGCAAGGGGTGCAAAGGAGATCTTTTTGATATCAAAATCATCGGGCGAAACTTTTTTATATTCTTCCTTACCCAAAACTACAAGGGAGTATGAAAGATATGCATCATCCTTTCCCTCTATTAACGCATTTTTAAGCTTGGGCTTTGTTATCTTGTCTATGTTTGCATAAACGCCGTCAAGTGTTTTGTATTCCGTAAGTAGGGAAACGGCGCTTTTCTCCCCTATTCCCTTAACACCGGGTACGTTGTCGGAGGAATCCCCAAGAAGCGCAAGATAACTTGCCATACTATCTTTTTCAATTCCGTATTTTGAGGCAACCTCGTCCTCTTTATACAGCGTCCATTTGCTTCCGAATGATGGGGGGCGCATTAAAGATATGTGTTTTTCATCGCTGACAACCTGCAAAATATCCTTATCTCCGGAGGCAATCACTACATCAAAACCGTCTTTTGAAAACTCCTCAGCAAGATAGACTATAATATCGTCTGCCTCTAAAAGATCCATTTTTTGTACTTCAATTCCGCCTTTTTCAAAGGCATTAGCTACCATCTGCACTTGAAGGCGCAAGTCATCGGGGATTTTATCGCGGTTTGCCTTGTATTCGGGATAAGCAAGCTTGCGTTTTGAAGGATGAGACGAATCCGAAACAAACACAACGTGAGTACATGAGGTTTGTTTTAACAGATACAGGACTGTTGAAAAGAAACCGCTAAGCGCCCCAACATTATTCCCCGTTGTATTTTTCATCATATTTTCGGAGGCATAAAACGCTCTGTACAAAAAAGCAAAAGTGTCAACAATCAATACTTTTTTCATTGTCATTCCTGTGATGTGGAATTTTTATATTTATTTAAAACATCTTTAGATGTTCCGTTTCCATCAGGGTATTCAAATACATTTTTTATTGTCTTGACACCTGTTCCAATTCCCTCTCCAACCGTTTTTGCAATGGATGTTGTCATGTCTTTTAACTTATCTACATCCTTTTGATAATCGTACGATTCGATGCTCTCGGATATGGTGGGAACGCTATCAGCACCTACGTTTTCTACAACTAATGTATCTGTTTTGTTTATAATGTTTTCCTCGTTAACAATTTTCGCCTTGACGTCCTCTTTTCTGTGTTTAAAACTGGTTCCGTAAAAATTATAAGAAAAATCAGGAAATAAAAAATATGTGCCTAAAAAAAATAATACAGGTACTACTATCGGCGATAATATACCCAAAAGCGATGGTTTAATTGACATGTTTATATTTTATTATCAAACACATTTATTGTTCAACTTTAAAAAAAAGGGACACCCCTTACGGCTGCCCCTTTATTAAAACTTTACATATCCTTGAGTATTCTTCTTGATTGCTCCATATCAAATGCACGCAGCTGATTTTCAAGCGTATTCGGATTGTCGTAGTTCTTCTCTTTTCGTTTATTGAAGAAGGAATACAACACCGGAGACAAATACAAGGTAAGGAATGCACCAGTTATAACACCTCCTACAAATGTCATAGCTATAGGCTGCATCATCTTTGCCCCTTCCCCCGGGAAGAACGCCATTGGAATCATCCCAAGAACCGTTGTAAGCGTGGTCATCAAGATTGGTCTTAACCTGTTTCGTGCGGATATTAAACACGCCGTACGCACGGGAACGCGAGTTTCCCTGATTTCACGCGATATTGCATCAACAAGCACGATACCGTTGTTCACAACAACACCTACAAGAGCGATTACACCAATAAAGGACATCATGGAAAGGCTCATGCCCGAAAGGATGTGTATCAGTATTACGCCTATCAACAAGAGCGGAATTGTACAGAATACGATAAACGGGTTAAGAAGGCTTTCAAACTGTGCCGCCATTACCACATAGACCAATATCAACGCCATAACCGCACACATTATAACCGGGAATGCAAGTTCTGCCATTTCCTGCTGATCTCCGCCGTATGAAAGAGTAACATCATCGGGTATCGTAAGTTGCTCTGCAAATAATGATTTTACTTCGTTAAGAGCAACGGATGCCGACACTCCCTCTATTGTATCTGCGGTAACGTGGTTAATTCTCTTTTTGTTCTCTCTTTGAATTTCGGTAGGAGCTGTTGTTTCTTCTATACTTGCAATAGAATCAAGTCTTACCATTCCAACGTTTGTAGGAACAAGAAGCGATCCGATTTGAGATTTTTTGGAAATGTATTCCTTGTTCAGTTTTACACGCACAAAATAACTTTCGGTTGACGACATGGTTGAAACCTGCGTTGATTTCTGCCCAAGGATGCTTGTGGTTAATACCGCTCCGACTGTGGATGCGGAAACTCCAAGATTAGCCGCCCTATCCTTATCAAGTACAACCTCTATTTGCGGCTGACCTGATACAAGCGAGTTGGTAACGTTAGTAAGATTCGGGTGCGATTTTAGGATATTTTCCACATCTCTTGCCGTTTTAAAGGCACTGTCCATATTGTCGGATGAAATCTCAATATCTACAGCATATGATGAACTCATTTTCTGACCGGACGAATATGTCCAGGTTGCTTCCGGATCCATTGAAAGCTCGGGGCGAATCATTTCTCGCAGTTCAATAGCCGAATACTTCTGATCCTTTAATGTCGGAAGAGCTATACTTAAAGATCCCTCGTTTCCGTCAACCTGTATCATTATGTTTTCATACGATCCTTCGGGGAACAGGGACATTACCTTATCCTGCATTGCAAAAAGTTTATTCCTTGTAACTTCCTGTGCCGTTCCGTTTGGTAAAGTAAGGCTTAGCGTAAGCTCATCGCCGTTTGGGTTAGACGGCATCATTTGAAATCCTAAGTGCGGTAAAAGGCTTATACAGAATATGAACAAAACCAACAGCGGTGCAATAAAGAACGTTTTATGATCAATAAAGAACGCAAGCGATCTTTCGTATCCGTTTTCAAGTTTTGTTTGAATAGCGGTACAGAAATCATCAAATTTCTTATAAAGACCTTTATGCTGTCTTTGCGTTGTTGTACTTACACGCATAATGCTGAATAGCGCAGGCACAAGAGTAATGGCAACAAACAAAGAGGACAAAAGTGATATACATACGGTAAAGATAAGATCTTTAAGCATTTGACCAACCATCTTAAGCTGGTTCATATAAATGATTTCGGGAAGGAAAACACAGATTGTTGTAAGAGTTGACGCAAAAATTGCGGCAAACATGTTTTTACTTCCAAGTATCGCAGAAGCCGGGGCACTCTCTCCCGACTGTCTGAAACGTATTGAGTTTTCCAAAATGATAATTGATGCATCCACTATCATTCCTATACCCAAGATCAAACCTGACATACTTACCATATTAACGGATATGCCAAAGATGGACATACACATTACCGTAAACAGAATACAAATCGGCATTGACAGTGAGATGATAAGAGTAGGACGTATCCCCCTAAGGAACAGGAATATTATAATGGCGGCAAGTATTACACCGAATATCGCACTGTTATACACTTCCCCCAATACTTCACTAATGTTCTTAGAACTGTCTCGGCGTATATCTATCTGAATATCATTAGGCAACGAGTCCTGAATACCGGGAAGTGCCGCTTTGATTTTTTTGGCAACCTGAATTACCGAAGCGTCCGCATTTTTATTTACACGAATCGTAACAATCGGGTCTCCTTCAATAAAGCTTTCGCGTGCCCTTTCTTCTGTTGTTTGAATCACAACACCCAGGTCTTTAACTTTTATAGGTACACCGTTCTTTGTTGAAACAAGGACTTCTTCCATATCGTTGATACTGCGGAATCGGTTATCCGTTCTTACAGTATAATCTATAAAATTATCGGTGATTTCTCCGCCTGACGATACTGTATTTGATGTGGCAAGGGCTGAAACTATTTGAGACGAAGAAAGCCCATATGCTTCAAGGCGGTTAGGATCAACAAGAACGTGGAATTCTATATCTCCTCCACCGTAAACGTTTACGCTTCCAACCCCTTCTATACGTGATAAAAGCGGTTCAATTGAGCTGTTTGTGATATCCTTAAGCTGTGCAATTGAATACGGTCCCGATACGGAGAGCGTCATAACACTGCCTGAAGACATAAGCGTATTGAGTTTGAGGGTTTGAACATCATCAACCCAATCAGGCAAATATTTTGCAACCATAGTAAGCAGAGAACTGACATCGTTTTTGGCCGTATCAAGATCTGTTCCATAGTTAAACTCAAGTATCACATAGCATGCCCCTTGCCTGGACATAGATGTTATTTTATTAAGATTCTCAACACTTGCAACTGTCTGTTCAAGTGTTTTTGCAACCTGTAATTCTATACTTTCAGGATCTGCATCACCGCAATCCGCATACACCATCAGGAACGGCATATCCATATCGGGGAACATTGCCTGGTCAAGACGCGGAATAAACAAAGCGGCAATTACAATAAGAACAACATAAACCATCGTCATCAATACGGGACGACGGACTGACATTTCTGATATATTCATACAGTCATCACCTATTCATTAAAGAATATTAACCTTTTGAGCATCACGCACCGAACCGGCTGTTACAACCTTGTCATCAACGCTTAATCCTGAGGCAACTATCGTTCTTTCTCCGTTATTACGCCCAAGCGTTACAACCGTTCTACGTGCTATATTATCGCTATCAACCACAAATAACGTTTGGTCGTTAATGTACTCTTTTATAGCGTTATTCGGAACTGTTATTACATCATTCTCAATACCTGTTTCAACATCAAGCGAAACAAGCATTCCCTGACGCAATTTGTCAAAGTTGGCATCCCTTATTACATCAAACTCAAGTTCAGCCGTCCTTGTTGTTTTGTCAACAAGAGGAGCAATATATCTGAGTTTTGCTTTAAATCTAATTTCGGGGTTTGCAGTTGTTGTAAAGTACCCGATATCCCCTATTTTCAAAGCTCCAAGATTCTTTTCGCTGATTGATGCGCTTAAAAGGAAATCGCTGTCCGGAACTATAACATAAAGGGAGGTTTGTGCTGATACGGGACTGCCCGGATAAGCATTTATTGCGGTAACCGTACCAGTTGCTTTTGCGTATACAGGCGCTTTTTCATAATTCATTCCTATATCGGAAGCATCAACATAACCAAGTATATCACCTGTTTTTACCTTATCTCCGAGTTTTACGGAGGAACTGAGCACCTTACCGTTTACGGGTGACACTATGCTTACGCTTCCAAGCGGGCTTTTTACACTTGCGTTCATATGGAGCGTTTCAAAATATCTTGCCGTGGCAACCACTTCAACAGAAACGTTTGGAATGCTCTCCTCGGGCTTATACGAAGCCAATCGTTTTGCTGCGGCCTTTTTATTTGCGGAAGAAATTCCCATGCTTACAATTGTCCCTATAATAAAAGCAATTGTAATAAACAGCATAACAAACGTCATAATTCTGTAGAATTTTTTTTCAGAATCGCTTTTCACTTCATTATCCGAAGAATATTCCTTTTTTATTTCATTTATTAATTTAGATGGTTGTTTCGTTTGATCCCCGTTTTTTTTCTTGTTAAACATATTTTACTCCTTATTAATTATTAGAAATGTTGTTACTTTGCCCGTCGGAAGGAACGGCACTTTCCACATTAATACCGTTTGTATCCGTGCTCTTGTATTTTGCCTGCAATTCATCAAGCGTTATTCCAAGCGTTGTTGCAAGGGTATGCTGTGAAAGCATATACATCATATTTGACGATATAAGTCCTGTTCGTGCGTTTAAAAGCATTGCTTCGGCGTTCATAAGACTTTCCATTGTGGATTTACCGTTGTCGTATGATTCCTTTGTAAGACGATAGCTTTCCTCGGCATTCTGAAGCGTAATGTATGCCGAATTCAAACTTTCATAATTGGCATTAACCGCTCCGCGAGCCTCCTCAACCGATGAGAGAAAATTCTTTTCGGCATTTTGGCGTGAAAGCAGAGCAATGTTCGCAGAATTTTCTGCAGATTTAATTTGAGTGTAAGCCGTAGTTCCCGGGATAAAGCCGTCAAGCGACAAACTTGCCGTAAGGCTGAATGCAAGATTATCCCTGTATTGATTTGGCGTAAAATTTGAATCGGATGTATTTACTCCCCACGAAAGCCCTGCCGAAACGGTTGGAACATAATATGACCATTTAACGCTGTCTGCTCCGGAGCGTGCCGATTTTTCATTAGCTCTCGCTACGCGTATGTCATAACTTGTATTGATGTATTCTTTATAAAGAGTTTCCGTATCTGGCAAATCAAGTTTTATACTTTCAGGCACGGCTTCAAGCGTAAAGGGAATCTGACCGTCATATCCTATGAGTGTTTTAAATGCAACTCTCTGCTTGAGCGTTGCTGTTCGTGCGTTGATAAGCGATGTTTCGCTTTTTGAAAGAGATAATGAGGCATTTGCCTTATCCAAGCTTGAAACTCGTCCGGCATTATACTTAAGTAAGGTATTGTCGTATGTCTTTTTTGCACTGTTATAAGAAATCTCTGCGGCACTCTCGGCAAGTTCTGCACTTTTCAATCCCCAATACGATGCAAAAACACTTGAATCGTATCCTTGCAACGTTTTATTGTATGTAGCTGTAGCACTGTCCTTAGTGGCTGCCGCCTTACCTATATTTGCAAACTTTCCACCCGATATCTGCAACCCTAAGGATAACTTAAAATTTAGCGAATTACTTGGAACTGTAGTCCATTTGTTGAGTTCGGTTAAACCTGTTGACATAGGACTTAACGGTCCGAACGACTGAAGTTGCCCTGTGTATAAACTTGATGATAAGCCTATTGACGGAATCCAATCTTTTGATACGTTCGCATTAAGAATTGTATTATCCTTTTGAATAGTGGCAATTTTATACAGTTCACTTCTGCCACGTGCCAGTTTTAAAGCGTCGTTGTATGTAAGAACCCTTGCACCTCCCTCTGCAAAAAGGGCAAATGAGGGGATCAAACTCATTGCGAGCAATAAAGCGATTTTATTTAAAAACCATCTTTTATTCATAATGAAATAACCATAATGAAAAAATTATTAATAATCAAGAAAAAATACATAATCGTATTATTTTGTTGGTTTTATCGTAGATACATATGATTTGATGCAAAATATAGTATTCCTTAATATTATTACACCCCGTTTGAGTGAAGAATTGCCCTATTCATAACCCTGTAAATAAAGCAAGCAGAATACCTGCGGTTTTTCTGTTTAGATTCATATATATACATTGAATTAAGGCTTGCTCCTGTTCTTTTGATAAGGAGACTATTTTTACAGAAGCACCTATTTAAGAATCGGTTCACAAAAACATTAATTTCCTACAGAATAATTCTTAACAGTAACACGAGTAGGCTCTACAACCGACAATGGTGAATTAATACCAAAATTTGATCTTCTTATGTCACACGAGAACAAAGTAGGAAAAAAATATTCATCAGACAGATTTATGGGCATTGTGATATTCATCAATGCCCTAAACATTTCAAAGGTGTATCCGTCGCTCAAGTCTGTTTTATTGAAGAAACTCAAATTATTGATACACCACTTAAGATCATCCATTATGACATTATTATGCCATCGGTGGCAGTAAAGCCTTCCAGCGAATTCTCCTTCACCTGTATACATATATACGATATACCGGAGTCAGAAGCGGCAAAAAATTGCCTTTTTCCGTTCGGCGATATTCTAAGCCAGTCACCCGCCTTAAGCTCGACTGATTCACCGTCTATTTCGGCTCTGCCCTTCCCCTCTAAGATACAATAGATCTCCTCGTTCTTCTTGTGGCTATGAACAAAAGGAACAGACCCGCCTTTTGGCAATCTGTTGATGCTCACTTCAGCCCCTGTCAGACCTAATTTATCATGCAATTCTACTCTCTGCTGTGCATCGACGCTCGTTTTGGCAAAATTTTTCATACTTTCTAATCTCCCTTGTTTTCGCATATGATTTTCGATTCAAGGTCATCGATGATTTGCGATAATTTAACTGATTTTAACCGATTCTCCAAAGCACATTCTATATCGCCAAAGACATCATCCACAGCATTGTGAATATTCCTTCCGACAGGACACAACGGATTTGGATTTTCGTGAAAGCGAAACAGTCCCCTGTCATCCACACTATCGACAGCCTTGTATATGTCATACAATGTAATGGACTCAAGAGGCTTTGCTATTTTCGCCCCTCCGGATCCCTGCTGCGTCCGAATAATCCCGGCATCCCTCAGCTGGGCGATGACGCCCCGCACTATTACAGGGTTCACCCCTGTCGATGAGGATATAAGGTGGCTTGTAACCCTGTTGCCGTCCTTTCCAAAATAATGAATGCAGCCCATAGCGTGAATAGCTATTGAAAACCTGCTTGTTATCTGCATAATTACCTTATCTTGATAACCTCCAATCCTAAAAAGATAATAGCAGAAACCTCAAAAGTTGTCAACATTATTATTATAAGTTGTGTTTTACTCTCCCTGTATAAAACCCAATATATCTCTTTTCATTGCAATGGTAATACTTTCAATAATGGACGCTGAAATTTTATTCAAAAAACATTGTAAAAATAAAAAAAGCATGTCACGGAGGCTTGATGAGAAAGCGTTTGAAAGGCTTGTCGGGAGAATGCTTGTCAGGGATGACGGTATTGAGGTTGTGTGGGATGAGGATTCAATAATCATCGTCATCATCATCCCATCCGAAATTTCCGAAATGGATATCTCCAGTATCCCAGTCAATGGCCGTACTATCAGACAACCTCGTCATCATATCTCCGTTGGATTCAAACATAACATTCCCAGAGCCGTAGCAAAAATCACCATCTGTATAATCAAAAAACATACTCACCTCCTGTTTAGCAATATTTTACAAGTTTCGGAAGGCGCTCAATCAATGAAACAAGTTCCTTGTCTTTGACTTTCGGAACGTATGTTATAATCATGAAGGACAGAAAGTCTCTGTCTTTAAAACTCGTGATTCCGCCAAGGTCATCGCCTGGATTGAAGATGTCCAGCGAACCGAATTTCCCAATGACATCGGCATTGTACTCTATTCCGAACTCAAGTATCCTCTTCGCCTGTCTTGAATATCTGTCGGTATGCCTCAGTGCATAATCGAGGCATTTGTTCAGTATCGGATTCGGAATGTCTGCATGCTTGATTTTCATAACTTTCATGCCAGTTATATCTCTTTGAGGATACTCGTATTCGTAATGTTTAATTTCAAAAAGTTTTTCAAAAAGATGGGGATTATCCATTAGAAGAATCTGATACACATCCGAATTGAACAGACTATCCTTTCCACCATAATGACCATTGCTGAAAAACAGCCGGTATGAATCGTATATGTTAAAAAACAAATCTGCGTCATTCATACTTGCAACAAGTCTTGCAAACCCTATCTTGTTATCAAAAGGCAGTGGAAAAAAATGTTTTTTCTTAGTGAAGGTCATCATGTCATTCCAGTATCCATTGGTGCAGATACCGTAAACATCGTAAAGATATCTGACACCGTTTTTCGCTCCGTATTCTATGATGTATTCAAGAAAGGATTTTCCGAACTCGTCGAAATTGGACATTATCGGATTGCCCCTTCTATCAATCTTCCTATCGAACTCGTTCACATACAAATCGTAGTCATCAACATAAGCATAGTACCTAAAGCCCTTGTCAAACGGAATGCTGCCCTTTTCTACAGGAAGCTTGTAAGCTTCCTCGTTCAATATCCTTGAAAGAGGAGCACCAAATATCGTTTCCAGCGGAATAATGAATTCATACTTCAGAGGTCTCTGCCCTTGCAGCATCTTTGAGAAGTTAGACTTCTCATTCCTAACAAATGCGCTTATCTCCACCTCTTTATGATAGCCGAGATGTTTTGCGACATCAGAAAGCAAATCGGAATACTTTTTGATTCCCTTTAACTGCATATAATAATCTATATTGTTCTTTAAATTCCGCATCATTTCTCCATTGTTGCTTAGATTATATTAATTAATTATATAACAGTTGTCAATTATGACTATTTTTCTCAATTATTAAATAAATTTCAAATTTTTTGTTGGTAATTATGACAACAAATCTACAAAAAGTAATCGTGTGTAATCGTGTAATTGTATCAAATCTATTCTCGTGGTAGAGAGGAAAAGAATTGATGCAATGCCCGATATTGTTTTCATCATTGTTTCTTATTGAAAATCAACAAATTAACTCTTTTTTTAATTCGGGCTGTAAGGGTGGAAACTGGTGCGATAAAATGAAGTTTTTTCATCTAATAATAATATACGGCACGTAATGAAATTACTACATCAACGCTAACTGAGATGCTCCAGCATGGCCCTGAGAATCATCTCATCTTCCATTCTGTTTATTGCAAATGTCTTACTGCCGGCATCCTTGAGCGATGCGCCTATGGAATAGAGCTCTTTGTTGTCTATAATTAGAAATCTGTCGTGGAATGTATCGTTAGATTTTACTTCAAGCTTCCCATACTGGTTGTTGAAGTCCTTTATCTCGTTCTCGTACAGTCTGTCTTTGTTTCTCGGCTTTGAGGTTGTGTAAATTGTTATGCTTACGCCATCTTTTCGCCTTCTTAGGATATCAAGGGTTGCCTTTGAGACATAGTCATCTATAAGAATCAGGCTTTCATTTGCCTTTGACACTAAGTCCCCGACAAAGGATTTTGCGTCATAAAATGTTCCCATAAAGAATATGGCAGCATTGCCCGGTGTTGATGATTCAAGTTGCTTAAAGATTTTGTCGATTTTTTCATCGTGATTAAGGAGTTTTGTTTCAACCCTGTCAAGGCGCTGAAAGATTCCTGCATTGTCTGCAATAAAGTGGCGCATAGCAACAAAAGCCTTCATAATTGAAATACTAACAGCGACCGCAGTCTCGGAATGTAAAATACTAGAAAGCATCGCCACTCCTTGTTCTGTAAACACATAAGGCAAATACCTTCTGCCACCACGCCCTGTGTTTGAGGTTCCATTTTGGAACTTCAAATCCTTATATTCATCGTCAGTTAACTGGAAGCAAAAATCAGAAGGGAAGCGCTCTTGATTTCTGTCAACAGCCTTGTTTAGGTTTTTTGTTAGAATACCATACAATACAGCAAGATCGGAATCGAGCATCACCTGCATTCCGCGAATGGTATAAATCTTACTCTTTATGTCATCGTTTGAGATTATCGCTATGTCTGTACCAGCATCTTTAGGCATAGTGTTTATTATACTTTTCTCTGGAAAAATAATGAATATTTTCTTACATAATCTTTGGCTTTCTTGCAGATTTATAGAGTTCGTATTTCTCATCATCATCGACAAGATAGTATGTCATATTCTTAAGGCCTTCGTCGCAGGTAAGTTTCTCTCATTGTATTTCAATAAGTGGCTTTTCCAAGTCAAGACCAACATTTGGGTTATCGTTGATGAATCGGTATCTCAAGTTTGCATACAGAAATTCCTTTGAAAATCTTGTATCAATAGGAATTTCAAGTCATAGTTCGCTTTCACCCTTCTCCTTGATTTTCTTGTTTAATAAATCAGACAAAACAGCGATTTAAATTATACTATTTTACATAAAAAAAGGAGGCTCGAAGCAATCACAACGAACCTCCTTGTTGTTTGATAATAAAGCTAATTAATAGCCAAGCTCTCACATTGCATCTGCAACTTTGCGGAATCCTGCAATGTTTGCACCCTTTACGTAGTTGATGTAGCCGTCTTTTTCTTTTCCTTCTCTGAGACAAGCTTCAAATATACTCTTCATAATTTCATGAAGTTTTTCATCAACTTCGTTTGCGCTCCATCTGAGGTGTTCGGCGTTCTGGCTCATTTCAAGACCTGATACAGCAACACCACCTGCGTTTACGGCTTTACCAGGTCCAAACGGAATCTTTGCTTTGTGGAATTCCGCAATAGCTTCGGGTGTGCATCCCATGTTCGAAATTTCCATTACATATTTTACGCCGTTCTTAAGAAGCGTTTTTGCATCATCTCCGTTAAGTTCGTTCTGAAGAGCTGCAGTACATGCGATATCAACAGGTACTTCCCAAATCTTCTTACCCTTAACGAATTTTGCTCCGAATTTCTCGGCATACGGTTCAACAACGTTTTTGTTAGATGCACGCAGTTCAAGCATGTAGTCAAACTTCTCTTTTGTGTTAATTCCGTTTTCGTCAATAACATAGCCGTCCGGTCCTGAAATGGCAATTACTTTTGCTCCGAGTTCTGTAGCTTTTTGTACTGTTCCCCATGCAACGTTACCAAATCCCGAAACCGACATTGTTTTGCCTTTCATTGAATCACGATTGAGCTTAAGCACTTCGTTTGTAAAGTACATAGCACCGAATCCTGTTGCTTCTGGTCTGATTCTTGATCCGCCCCATGTTTGACCTTTTCCTGTAAGAACTCCGGTGTTCTCCTGACGAATACGCTTATACTGACCGTACATATATCCGATTTCTCTTCCGCCAACTCCAAGATCTCCTGCAGGGACGTCCGTATCGGGTCCGATGTATTTTTGAAGCTCTGTCATAAAGCTGCGGCAGAATCTGAGAATTTCAGCATTGGACTTGCCGACAGGATCAAAGTCAGCTCCACCTTTACCGCCACCCATAGGAAGGGTTGTGAGTGAGTTTTTGAAGGTCTGCTCAAAACCAAGGAATTTAAGCGTTCCAAGAGTAAGATTTTTTGCAAATCTCAAACCGCCCTTATAAGGACCTATCGCACTGTTAAACTGTACGCGATATCCTCTGTTTACCTGAATTTCGTGTTTGTCATCTTCCCATTCAACCTTAAATGAAACAACGCGTTCGGGTTCTACAATTCTGTCTAATATCTTGTTTTCAAGATATTTAGGTGTGCTGTTAACAACATCTATTATTGATTCAACTACTTCTTTTGCAGCTTGAATGAACTCAGGCTGGGCAGGGTTTTTCTTTTCTAAATCTGCCATAAACTCATCTAACTTATACTTGTTAGCCATATTGTTTTGTTTTCTCCTTGCGGGAATTTTCCCTAATGTATATTATACATCACTTTATAAAAAATGACGTAAAAAAATACTGCCGTTTTAAAGGCAGTATTTTTTACCGAAAGCTGTCAGATTGTTCTTATGGATTTAAGGTAATATTTCATCTTTTTGGAGGAGAAATTATCCTTTGCCCAAGTAGAAGCGTAAGAGTATTCACCTTTCTTGTCGTAATTTACGGTGTAAACACTGTGCTGAGGATCTATAGAATACTCCGTACTTGTCCATATCCATTCCTCGGTTTTTAAATAATTCTTTATCATAAGAGCCTCTTTATCGGACGGAATATACCAATCGTGGTGTGTGCAAGTTTGGTTCAACTGTTGTAAATACCCCCATATCGAATAATCCGTAACCGCCCCGTCATACTTTTGCGTGTATTTTGATGCAGTATTTATATTTGCAATACCCCTTTTTGCCTCTTCCCCTTCTTTAATAAGTCCAAGCACAAGTTGTGTATTATACCTGCCGTCTCCCAGTTCTCTTTTACAGGCTCCCGTTGTGTAATACTGATATCGTCCGTTTTCAAAAAAGGTCCAGGGCATTCCGTATTCATCTGATTTCCAACTGTGAGCACAAGAATTGAGTATATAAAATCTGTCTTTTGTTATTTTTGCTCCATTCTTCAACTCAACAGAATAATAATAAGCGTCGTAATTGGGATCTCCTGCTTTACCTGGATCATACGGTGTATATTCATTCAGCCAGTTAAAGAAAGTATAAACGATATTTTCATCCCGTGCATCGGGATCGTCATATATAATATAGCCCTCAAGAGGGTATCCCCAAATTGCCTTAAACGATACGCTGCTTGATGGAATATATTTTGTTTTTGCCTGAAGATAGTTACCCTCTCCCGCATCCATATTATACCAGGAAATAAATACGGCTCCTTCGGGTCCGCCCGACGGGGGCCATGGCATTCTTACACTGCCTCCGTCTTTAACTTCAATGCTATATAACAGTTCATCCCCATTATAGAATTTTAATATACTTATCTTCTGCCAAAGTGCTTCCACGGTAATGCTTTGATTACCGACAGGGATATACCATCCGCCGTCTTTTTCCTCTACAACCATACCGGTTGTGCTGTCCTTCCATCCAAGAAAACGATATCCTTCGCACTCACATCGCGGAAGCCGTACCACCGAATAAGGAAGTGCCGTAGTATCATAACCCTCTAATATTTTAACATTATCATTTACGAAGTTGTAGTTTATCCTAACCTCATAAACGGG
>JAQYLW010000081.1 GCA_028719825.1 Spirochaetales bacterium
AAAAAGAAAATTAAAAAACACCACCCAGACCGCCTTTAAAAACGACCGCCCGGAAGGGCAGGATAACAATGTTTTATGGATAAACTTTTCACCAAGAAACAGCGAAATGACTTCTGCTTTCAAGTCCTTTATTGCAGTTTCATCTGCTATAAGCGAAGATGACATTCTGTCTGTTGCCGCAAAACGATATTGCTCATTTGTTTCGTTTGCAAACGCTGACTCTATGAACAAGGCTTTAAAATCGTTAAACGGTAAAACTTTTGAAGGAAGAACCATAAAGGCAAATTTCAAAAACAATGCTCAATGATATTGCCCTAAAAGTACGGTTTGTTATATAATTAACAGAGTGTTTGCGCCAGTAACTCAGGGGATAGAGTAACAGCCTTCTAAGCTGTGAGTCGTTGGTTCGATTCCATCCTGGCGCGTTTTTTTATTAAGGGGAAGCATAATGAAAAAAATCATTTATATGATTTTATTTTTTTCGGCAACTTTGATATTTGCTAACCCACCGGTGCTTAATAAGGCATATGATTATCCTTATGCGCTTTCATCTTCATCCACAGAGCATTTTGAATTTATTTATCCTGATCACCTTTATGACGAGGCTATGTTCTTAGCATCAAGAGCAGAAGGGGTAGTTGTAGATCTCATAGATTTTTTTGGAGCCAAATGGCCAATTAATAGAACTTTAAAAGTTGTACTTACCTCCGATAAGGCAGAATTAAATGCATATTATTCGCCTTTCACTTTTTCGCATATAGTTTTGCATGTTACACCTCCCTCAGAGGGTGAATTGGCATCTTTTAAAAGAACGTTACTCTCGGTTTTTGAACACGAGGTTGCCCATGCTTACACTCTTAAAATACACGCTCCGGCAATGAGGGGCGCCTCTGTATTCTTTGGCGATTATTTCTGTAATTCTATATTCTTACCAAACTTTATAGTTGAGGGACTGGCCGTTGCATTTGAAAGCAGAAATACAGACGGAAGATTAAACAATCCTTTTGCATACATGATAGCCATTCAAGCCCTAAGCGAGAATAAAATTCCTCAATGGCGTGAACTTATAGGATGTATAGACACGTATCCTTATCCTAAAAGCGAATATATAATAGGCGGAGCTTTTATTGATTTTTTGATAAAAAAATATGGAAGAGAAAAGTTTTACTCCTTTATAGAAGGCTTTGGAAATATGTTCAGCTTCCCATATTTATTTAACAGAATATATGGTTTATCAATAGAAGATGCATATCGTACCTTTATAGCCTCTATTCCAATAATTGATGATATTGTTATCCCACCGTCTGTTATCAACGATCAAAGCAGGTATAAGAACCTCAAATATGAAAACGGAAATTTTTATTATGCCGATTTAATTGCTAACAGAATATACAGGTATTCGGATAACGGAATAAAAGAAATTAACGTCATAGACGGCGTATTTGATTCTTTTTCCGTTAGCGATAACGGAGCATATTACAGTATCAGTGTAAGAATAAAGGACAAATGTATTACCAAAGTTTACGACATTGTGCATAATAAAATGCTGTTCGCTTTGGATAACGCATATTCAGCCGGCTGGTTTACCTATGAAGGACAGAATATACTTGCATATGCTTCAAGAAACGGAATGTACAGCAGTATAAAGGCAGTTAACCTCGATAATAAAGAAGTGTTTTCATTTGACCTTGATACAAATACCGAAGTTATTTCTCTATCATCATTTTCAAACGGAAAATTCTCCGGAATTATAAAGAGTGAACAGGGTGAATTCATAGCAATATTTGATGTTATCACCTCAACATACAAGCTTTTTGGACATAACAGACTTATGTTTGAGGGACTGAGTGCAAAAAAAGTTCAAACAGCAAATGACGAATATGTGGTTCTAACCCTTTCTTCTTCCGAGAACAAAAACATATTTGAACTAAAGAATTATCCTAATATCCTTGAGGCAACCTTTACAATAAACGGCGATTTTGTTTCAGCAAACCGCTATACAACAAATATAGACGGAGGAGTTTTTTATCCCGTTATAGTTTCAGATACGGTGTTTTTCATATCTCATATGTTTACAAACGACAGGATATCATCGGTACAATTATCATCCATTGATAAAAAGGATATCAAGCTGTATGAGAATAATCTTGTTCTGTCTCGTAGTGTAAAAGAATCAAACACTTTATCTAGTCCCATTGAGGAATATAAAGTGGGAGAGATATTAAAGAACAAGACATATTCGCGTTTTGTAAACTCCATACCCTTTGTTAATAAGGGTGCCCTTATGCCCTTGTTCTATGATCATAAAACTTCTGTATTCAGCCTGCCTTTAGCCCTTTCTTACTACTCATCAGATCCAACCGAAACAATTATGAGTACACTGTCCTTTGCTTATAATTCCAAGCCCTTTATCAGAAACTATAACAACAGATATTTTGAAACAAACAAGCTCATTTTTGAACTCTCGTGGAACGTTAATGTTCTGCCTGTTCATTTTACCATAGGATTAAGGCCATATCTGTTCTTGGATAAAAAAACAGGGCTCAGCGTGTTTGGTGACTTTTATCTTCTCTCCGAATACAAGCATACTTTTGATTATTCAACAAATTATTTAAAAACCGCTTTGTTATTCGGATGGAACGGAAGGCTTCAGGGTGTTCTTGATACGGGAATAAACGGTTTCTATGTCTCCTTAAACGCATCATATACCGATCTTGGCAAGGCCGGATACGGAAAGAGAGAATATGAGGGCTATAGGGCGGGAGCATCATATAATTTTAAACAAACAACCTATAATCGACCTATTTATATGGATGCATCAATTTACGGCTCTCTGTTTTTACCGCATATAATTCCAGTTAAAAATCCGCCGTTGATTACTTACAATATTCCTTGTAAAGTGAGTTTGTATTTAGACTATGCCTATAACGGAGTTATTGTTGATGCTGACAATATTGAAGAACAGTTCATCCATGCACCCGGAGCAACGCTGGATGTATCATTTGTTTTGATTTCATTTGTTATAGATAAACTCATATCTAATTATTTTCCCTTTGTAGTGAACGGTTTCACAATAACCTTTACTCCGTCTGTTAAATACCGATGGGTAAATGGGGAGGCTATGTCTGCTCATTTAATGGATATAGGATTGTCGGCAGAAGCTTATTTCACTTTATCGGCTGCATTTTTAGGAACTGCTATAGGGGAAAGCGATGCTGAACTTGGAATGAGATATGAAATGGTTTGGCGTTCTGATTCGCGAAACACCTCATTTACGCCTTATCCGTTATTCCCTTGGGGTAGACTATCGCTTATTTTCCGTATCAATACGGATTTATAAACCTCTAATTATTGTTTTTCATCCTTATTTTGTTTTTTGAGTTCTACAAGTATGTCGGCAAGAATTTCATTTGTGCTTGGTTTCGGTTGAGGGGGAGTTTCTTCTGTCTTTTTGCCTCTTGTTGCCAGATCATTTATCTTTGTTTTTGCCCTAACTATGCAGAAAAGGATAAAAGATAAAAGCAGAAAGTTTATTATGGCAGAAATAAATGATCCTACTGCAAAAAAAACTTGTTTTTCTCCAAGTCCCACGTTCCAGCCGATTTTATCAAGGTTTATCTGAAATAATAATCCGATAAGAGGGTTCAATATGTTTTCAACAAGGGATTTTACCAAAGTAGAAAAAGCAGAGCCGATAATTATACCTACGGCCATATCCACAACATTGCCTTTTATTGCAAAACTTTTAAAATCAGATAAGAATTTTTTCATTATACCTCCGATCTTTCAATCTCACTTCTGTATTTATTTACCGTTCGACGAGAAATATTTATTCCCTGTTCGTTAAGAAGGGCTGAGATTTTTTCATCGCTTAGTTTTTTAAGACCGTCCTTTTTACGTTTATCAATTATATCTTTAATCAAGTATTTTATTCTATCCCTTGAAATATCCTCGCCGCTTGATGATGTTGTTGCTCTATGGGAGAACAGGGCCTTAACGGGTATTATCCCATAATCCGTGTCTATATACTTTGAGGATGCAATTCGGCTGATTGTTGACTCGTCACGATTGATTTCATCTGCCACATCCTTAAGGGTAAGGGATCTGATAAATTCCTTTCCCTTTGTGAAATAATCATATTGTTTTATGGCAAGGGTTTTTCCAAGTGCCAAAAGCGTATTTTCACGCTCGGCAAGCGAGGCTATTATGTTTTCCGCTTTTTTCTTGTTTTCTCTTATATATGCCTTAGTTTTTTTATCGCATTCATCGGATTTTAGCAAATTGATATATTCTTCATCTAAGGTTACATCAAAGGGGAGGGAGTTAGTGGTGTTAATGCTTAAGGTGCCGTTATTATTTTTGATTGATAATTCAGGTATTATGTATTTTGTCTGTTCATTTGTATAGCCAAAGCCGGGATATGGGGATAGGGTTTTTATAACGTCAACTGATTTTAAATAATTGTCTTCGCTAATATCCAAAGCCCTGAGTGTAGTTTTTGAGATGTTTTCGTTGATTATAGAAAAGTATTGATCGTTTAAAAGCTTTGATACACAATCAAACGTTTGTTCGCTTATTTTTCCGTCTTTCAAAAGATTTTTTGCCTGATAAGCCATTGCTTCAAAAGGGCCAGATGAGCCGCATCCTAAGGGTTCAAGATCTTTTACAATATCTAAAGCTTTATCATAAAATGGGATAAATTTTTTAAGTTCATCAGTGTTGAGAATTTCATCTTTACTATAAGGACATAGCCCTGTGTTGTCCAGGCTTGAAATTATTATTTTACATACAAATCTTGTGTTGTCGTCTAATTTTAAAAAACCAAGCTGTTCGTTAAGGGTGTCGTATAATGATTTTTCATAACAGGCGGTATTTTCAAGAAACGATAGATACGAATCGCTCTTTTTTGAACTTTGACTGCTAACATACCTTTCTTCTCTATCCCTTATATCCGAGCGAGGGGTAATTTTAATAAGGGGATTGCTTTCGCTCTCCTTTTCCAAATATGATTCAAGATCATACGTGGGTAGGGTAAGTATGGTAAGCGCCTGTATAAGATTTTGATTTAGTGTTTGAGTTTGTAATAACTGAAGTGAATTACTCAGTTTTTCTGTCATATACTTCTACAACTACAGGAAGATTATTCTTGTCGTTTTTCCTGTTATATAAATACATTGATAAAAAAGTAATGAGGCAGCCTAAGGCTGCAAGAAGCGCAGAAAGGGGAGTGCTGATAACATTGATATTTCCAAGATATAAAAAAATTCCCATTATTATAATAGGTAAAATAAACAGAAATAATGTGTAAATTATTGTTTTCTTTTTAGGTAAATAAACCCTTATCCTATCACCTTTTTTTAAATTATAATCTTCATTCTTTGCACTAAAAGTTGAATCCTTCTGTTTACAAAACAACTCTCCCTTACATCCTTCACAAGATGAGGCACAATCTGCTTTTAACAAAACAGTTTTGTCATTATTAACGCTTTCTACAATACAATCAATATACATACAATAATTATAATATAACAAAAGAAAAAAAAACACGCGGCGATTGGACCGCGTGTTCAGAAAGATATATAAAACTATTTCCTGTTTAAATATTTAAGTGAATCCAAAGCTACTGCTGCTAAGATGATCAAGCCCTTGAATACAAACTGGAGGTTGGTGTCTATGCCAAGGAATGTAAGACAGTAGGTGAGGGAAGTAAAGATGATTACACCAAGCACTGCTCCTCTGATCTTTCCGATTCCTCCTGAGAATGAAATTCCGCCGACTACACATGCCGCAATAGCATCAAGCTCAAATCCCTGTCCTGTACCGGCTGAGGCATTGGCTCTAAATGCTTCAAGGAATGCTCCGCATCCATAGAAGATACCTGCCATGATGAATATAAGCATTGTTGTTTTAAATACGCTTATTCCAGATACGGCTGCTGCCTCTGCATTGCCGCCGACTGCATACATATTCTTACCGAATGAGGTTTTATTCCATATGAACCATGCAACTATTATAGCTACAATTGCAGGAATAATTAGTTTTGGGAAGGTTATAGACGTGCCGTTAATTGAACCAAGATACCATCTTCCGCCTATGAGGTTTCTTATTCCGTCGTCAATTGAACCTGTGGGAACTCCCTTAGTTCCAAAGAAAAGAATTCCGTAGATTATCATCTGAGTGGCAAGGGTTGAAATAAAGGGGTGCATCTTTAATTTTGCCGTAAACACGCCTGAGAAAGCAGAGAAAGTAGCACAGAAAAGAACAGAAAGCAAAAGCGCCATAAGCACGCGAATAAACATTGGTATCGGCGTAAAATCCCACGGTCCCATATTGATAAACGAAACAATGTTTTTACCCGGATGCAGTATAAGCCCTGTTGTTACAGAGCCGAGTGCTACCATTCTTCCAACAGATAGGTCAGTACCTGCAAGTAAAATGAGCCCGGCAACACCGAGTGCATAGAACATTCTTGTTGAACTCTGTTCAAGAATCGTAAGAATATTAGGAAGGGTAAACAGCCGTCCCATACCTTTTAGCGGAGCTATAATAACACAGACTATAAAAAATACCAAAATAGTAAGGTAAATTCCGTTGTTTAAAAGGAAGGCTTTTGGTTTGAAAGAGGCGATATAAGATTTAAAAGACAGATTAATGTTTTCAATAAGATTAGTTTTGCCGCCTCGTATGCTCCTGTTGATTGAAACATATTCGGTATACGCAGCAAGGTTCTCATCCTTAAGTTTGCTTATCTTGTCTTTTGTTGAAGCTTTGATGTCGTTAATCTCGCTTTTTAATTCATATTTAACAGCGTTAATCTCGCTCTTGATTCTTTCATCTTCACTGTTTTTTGTTGTTGTACTTGTTTTAGAAGAAAGAGATGCAATCCTTTCGTTTGCCTTTGCTTTTGTTTCGGCAATCCTTTTCTTTTCTTCTTCTTTTAATGCTTTTATCGCATCGCTGACATAGGTGCTTTTTTCCTTTAGGAAAGATGAAGATATTTTCTTTGAATATGATAAAGCCTCAGAGGATAGTTCTTTTACCTTATCTTTATTCTGTTCAATTATTCTTTTTGAATTTTCAAGATCTTCAAGCAAAACCGCTCTTTCAATGTTTTTTTCCTCTTTCGATAAAAGCTTATTATCCTTAAGAGCATCTAATCTTTGTTTTGTGTAAAGCGATTTTACTTCACCGTCTTTTCGTAATTCATTCAGCTGATTTAAGTACTCGCTTATTTTTTTGTCCTCAGACAGGGTTCTGACATCCATACTATTTCTCCTTTATAAATATTTCTGAGACAGGCGAAGCAGTTCTTCCTGTGTCGTTTCTTTTGTGTTTACAATTCCGGACAATCGTCGTGCGGACATTACTGCAATTCTGTTTGTTATACCAAGGATTTCAGGCATTTCGGATGAAACCACAATAATAGTTTTTCCTTCTTTAGCCATTTGAATAATCAACTGGTATATTTCATATTTTGCACCAACGTCTATACCGCGTGTAGGTTCATCAAGTAAGAAAACACTTGGGTCTCTTTCAAGCCATTTGCTTATAATAACCTTCTGCTGATTTCCACCGGAAAGCGATGAAATAAGGTCATTAACGCCCATACATTTTGTTTTCATTATTTTAACCTGTCTGTTGGCGGTTTCATTCATTTTTTTATTAGAAAGAATTTTTGCTGTCTTTTGTTTTTCAAGATTAGTAATAACGGTATTGAATTTAATGGTTTCTTTAAGGAATACTCCATTATATTTTCTTTCCTCTGTCACAAGGGCAAAACCATGTCGCATTGCATCAAGAGGAGAGGTGAAATGGACTCTTTTCCCATCTACCGTTATCTCTCCCGAAAGTATTGTTCTTATGCCGAATAAAGCCTCTAACAGTTCGCTTCTTCCGGCCCCGACAAGCCCGTAAATTCCAAATATCTCACCCTTTCTTACCGAAAATGATACATCCTTAATTGTAGGTTCATACATTGTTGTAAGAGAGTTTACACGAAGATAAGTAGAACCCGGAGTGTTGTCAACATCTGGGAATCTGCTTTCAAGGGAGCGACCTACCATGGCTGAAATAATCTCGTCCATGTTAGTGTCTTTTGAGGATTTGTGAAGAATCATAAATCCGTCTCTCATAACGGCTATTTCATCACAAATCGTAAATATCTCATCCATTTTATGGGAGATATAAATGAATGACACCCCATTTTCTTTTAATTGTTTTATGATTGAAAAAAGCTTTGACACCTCTTTTTCCGTAAGGGAAGAGGTGGGTTCATCAAGCACGATAAGTTTTGCATTGTAGCTTACTGCCTTTGCTATTTCAACCATCTGTCTTTCGGCAACGCTCATTGTTTTCATAAGCCTGCCGGGATCAATAACCATGCCAAGGCGTTCAAAAAGCGCTGTTGCTTCCCTGAACATCTTTGCCTCATCTACAATGATTCCTTTTTTGGGGTATCTTCCTAAGAACAGATTGTCAACAACGGTTCTTTCAAGACATTGGTTCAATTCCTGATGTACCATTGCAACACCGTTCTCTAATGCATCTTTGGGGCTTTTGAAGTTTATAAGGGATCCG
>JAQYLW010000082.1 GCA_028719825.1 Spirochaetales bacterium
ATACTGAGAAGCCAATCACAATTACTATGAACATCCAAAGTACCATTCTGAATGGAAATGCGCCGTTTGGTGGAGTTGTGAGCGTTTCAAAGTAGGTTGCAACGCCTTGGGGATCAAGATTTTGGAAGTCGCCACGGACAAACGCGATGAAGTAACTGATCATCCATCCGCCTATAACCGTGTAGAACATCATAAGTAGATAGTTGCCCGCTATTGCAAAGAAGTTGTGATAGTGCCAGTGGGTACCCTTTGGTTCAAGCGCCTTGAATGCGCCTCCCATACCCTTTCTACTTGCTCTTCCAACGGCGAACTCCATCACCATTATTGGAAGTCCAAACATAACTAAAAACAATAGGTATAACAACACGAATGCAGCACCGCCGTACTTACCTGTGATATAAGGAAATCTCCAAACGTTACCAAGTCCAATCGCACAACCTGCTGACAAAAACAAAAAGCCGAGCCTACTGCCCAGCGTTTCTCGATTATCGGACATACAGTGTCCCTCACTTCAATTAGTGTTTTACGGTAATGACCCCTGTAAGGATTGAACTTACGACATCCACCACGTCAAGGTGGCGCTCTCCCGCTGAGCTAAAGGGCCATACACTTTTATTATAGCGTAAAAGCGATGTTTTTTTCAATAAAATAAGGCTGCGGTTTTTCAACAGACCATTTATGGCGTTTTATTCACTACCCTATTTATATACAAGGGGAAAAGCAATGAAGATATTGAAATTACTGCATTTGTTTGTTATTTCCGTTTTAATTGTTTCATGCGGCAAAGAAACAACTAAAATAATAAAAATTACTCCTCAGAATATGAGCAGGGATATTGTTCATACAGAAGAATCTAAGGAGTATTTTTATTATAAAAAGGATCAATCGCACGACATGCTGACTCTTAAAGCCGTATGTTTAACCTCAAATATGAACATTGATAAAAACAGCAATGTAGCATGGCAGGTAGAATACAAAAACAAGCTTCTCCCCTTGCCCATATATACAGAAAAAGGCGATCCGATGTTTGTTCAAAACAACAGCGAATTAACGGTTTTTTTATCAAACGTGAACAACCTTGGTCAATATACGGTAAAAGCTTATTCGGATAACGGACGATGTGAATACGCTAATATTTCAGTGCTTTCACCGTATAAATTATCCTCATCAATTGTAGTTGATTCAAACGATTTAAAGCATAAAATAGCCGTAGGTGACAACACTACTCTTGTTAGGGGAAAAACATATTCATTCCGTTTAACAAACGCCCTCTCCTTTGGAAACGTAACGTGGTCTGTTTACGGAGGAAATAAAAACGATGCACTTATTTTAAACAATAGTTTTACGGATAATAACATCGCTCGTGTTGGTCTTTCAAACATTAATACCTATGGGGATGAGGCTGTATTCCTCAGCCTGTCCGACGAACAAACAGCATCCCATGTTTTTCTTACTGCAAGCACTCCTTATGAAAGCCATACCATCACCATAAACGCCATTCCCCCAAAAACAGACCTATCATTACCCTGTCCTACATTTGCACCTTTTCCTATTATTAACGGGTATGAAATAAGAGTTTTTATGCCATCGGATGTAAAAAACGAACAATACATCTTAGAAATATCCGAGAACAACAGCTCTGTTTGGAATGAGGTTGAAACAAACGAAAACGGCTATTATGCAAAAATCATCACAAGAGAGGGATCATTCAATGTTGATGAAACCATAATTATTAAGGCAAGAATTAAGGATACCAAAACAGAAAGCATAGGAAAAACATCAAGTATAGAATTGCTTTTGGAATCGTTCCCCGGCACTGTAAAGTTTTCCACACTCCCTGCACCGCTATTGTTGCCAAACGCAGAACTTAGTGACGAAGAATGGGAAAATTATTCTTCTGAGCTGTTCACTCTGAACATCTCATCTTCGTTTGATGATATAAAAAACATAGCACATAAAGATACTCTCCTCGCCTCATCACAATTTGAAATATATAAAAAACAAAACCCAAATGCAGAAAAAGAAGTTGTCCTTTCAAGGGCGATTTTAAACGACGACAACGAACTTGTTGATTATAACGTACGGCTCCCAATGTACAACGAAAATGATAAGTGCATTTATTATGGGCATTCTAAACTTGTAAAAGGCTTTGCTCCGCGCGCAATAGTAGAGGGCATGGATACTTTTGATGTAAACAATATAACCGATATATATTCGGATATTAACATAGTCCCTTATGTATTCTCCTTTGATAAACAAAATGCATACTACAGAATAGCAATTCCTTTAAATACAGCAATACTGCCACAGGAAAACTCTTGGGTTCTTGCAATGCACTATAGAAATACTCAAGAAAACAAAGAAGAATTTGTTGTTTTAAGAGGAGTGGATTTTAAAAATGAAGATGGATTTTTGGTTCATATGCTTAGTGATAAAAACGGTGATCCTATTATTTTAAAAACAAACTCTCCCGACGAACAGATTAGATTAATGCTATTGCCCTCCTCCCGTATTGTAGGAGATGTGTATTATGCCCCTTATACGCAACATTTTGATAACTCCATATGGTGGAACTCAACGCTTAATTCAGAGTATATGGAACAGCACGTTATTATAAAAACAAATGATGAAGTTCAGCGCTATACAAATAAACGCATCGCTCAAATTGCGCTTATCGCCCCATCGGTAAAAGCAGAATATGCGATAGATAAAAATAGCACATCATCATTAGAACTCCTTTCGTGGCATTCTGTTAATTTTACATCATCAAATAACACAGAAATCAGCCTTTTTGAAAAGGAACACGCTGAAGGAACTCTGTATGTAAGAGTTACTTCTTTAAATACAAAAAAGTTTTATATTGTTGCAGAATCCGTTTCTCTCATTCCATGCAGAGATATATGCCTTAAAGACTACAAAAGCATTAGTAAAAACGATCCTTACGGAAAACATGCATACAAATCTATACAAGTAAACCTTGAATCACTACACCCATATATGGAGTGTGAATATGTTTATACATTTTCCTCAAGCCACAGTGATAACGGAGGAGGCGGAGGAAGTAGCCACTATACAACCCAATGGAAGAAATATGAAAAAGGATTATATCCGTTAGAACTGTATAAATACCAATATGATGATAATGGACACACTGCATCCTCATCCGGTTATGATAAAACGTTTTATATTTTATTGCGAGATGCAGGGTATATAGACAATACATTATATTTCTCATCGGATACCGTTATTAAAAAGACTCCTTTTACTAACGGAATAAAACTTCCGGAATACTTTTCTTACAGAAATGATATTATCGATATATCGGATGAAAACCTATGAGAAAGATCCCTATCCTGTTTTTTATAGTTTTCCCACTCTTTGTTTCATGTCCTTACGGCATATTTGATCTTTTAAAGCCCAACAATAGCACAATTAACGCTTATATAAACGGAAAGGAATTATATAGTACGGGATATGAGGGCAATATTTATAAAATAAACATAGACGAGAATCCTCACGATTACCTTGTTCTAATAGCACAACACTATAAAGACGAAGTAATAAGAGATTTCCCGTTCACATGGGTTTCGGATACAATTTCGTTCCAAGCAATAGGCTATAATTCCAACAGCATAGGTGTGGGGATAACAAACAAGCTTGAACCCGGATTGCATACAATTACTGCCCGTTCATCCGTTTCCGACGAGCTGTCAAAAACGTTTAAACTGTATGTTGTAAGCGAAACAAACTCCATAAGTGCAAAATATAATATAAGCGATGACTTTGTTCCGCTTGAAGGGGTTGATTACACCAATTTGTTATCAGGTGAAGTAACAACCGCCACAAGTCAAATATCGCTAATGTACGGATACAGATATATATTTTCCATAACACAAGCAGAGGGCAACAGTATAGACAATTACACATTTTCATGTACTGATAACGTTAATGAAAACGGAGAAACTGTTGTATATTGGGACTATAATGGCATGGAATACTCGCTTGTTGTGTCCTCTAATGTATTTGACATAAATCACAAGCCACGGGCAACAATAACGCACAATCAGTCTAACCTATCACTATCCTTTTCAATAGATATAAAAAGAATCATAGGCACTGACATTACCGAAATAGAAAAAGATGTAAGCAACGACAAATACATTTCATTAAATGTTGATGACGGACAAAGGAGCTTTAAAATAAATTTCAATAATGAACTGCCCTCATCTACTGTTATTTATGCATGCCTTCCTATTGCGGATGACAAGGAATTGACAGACGACTATGTATTAAGCAATACGGATATCGTATGGTCTGATAATCACACGTTCAATGCCTATTATAAAAAAGACACAGTGCCTGTTACTTACTTCTCTTTAAGCTTTGACGGACAGGAGAGAACTTTTACTATATCCCCCTATTTAAATACAGTAAATCAAGAGAATAAGAATATTAACTTCTATCTTTATTTAAAAGAAGAAAACGGCACATATTTAGGCAAATGGAAAATTACAGTAGGAGGAGTGATAGAAAGAATAGAAACAAACAAACAACAAATAAATGAAAAAGTGAACTCCTCAAGTTCAATATGTGCAACAATTTATCCCGAAAACGCCTCAGGGAGCGTTATATGGTATCTTTCCGAAACTCCGTACAAATCAGTTATTATCGATAAAAAAACAATAAAAAAAGCACCTGATATTACCAAAGATACCATTTTAAACAACCTTGTATATATGACAGGAGAAGAAATAAATAACGGCAGCAAAACAAGCATTCCCCTTATGAATGGCAACACCTCCGAGCTTTTATTCTCATTAGGAGGAATAAACGGCAAAGCATACCTGATTGCCCTTGCCGAAAACACAAATGACGAAATATTCAAAGCAATACCGGTTATCGTAAGCGCAAACGGAGAAATATCAATTCGTTCTGAAGTCGGCGTTTATTCTTCAATAACAGATTCAAATGGCAATATATTGGAATTTGATAAGTATTCGGATGAAAACGATACACTCTTAAAACTCCCCGACAGGGCTGTACAGGAATATCCGCATACAGCCGAAAACGGCAAATACGGTCCGTCGGTAAGAACCTTCTATTTTCCACACAACAAGGAGAGCTCCGTTATAATTTCTACTGTTTCTTCTTCAGAAAAAATAAAATGGAGCTCTTTACCCTACAGGAACGAAATAACGGACATTCGTGAGATAAAAGACGGTTCTGTGTTAAAACTCATAGTTACTCCTCTGTGGTTCACTCATACAAAAAATGCATTGAAAGACCACTCCCTAACGCTTCCCCCTCAAAATAAAGAGGACAATAACGAAGAGAGCCTTGCGGCATATCAGCATTTTGAAGACTACCTTGGAATAACATATATAGATTTAAGCAGCGACTACAATCAAAACGAAGTTCTGTGCAGAATACGAATAATTATTTATGATGCAACCGTTTATTCTCAACAGCGTTGATATATCGTTTTTCAACTATATCTATAATATCGTTCCATGTAGAATAGATGGTTTCATACGCCTTATCACCTATTTTTTGCTTCTCTTCGCTGTTGTTCAATGCATACTCTATAGCATCAGCAATAGCTTCGGGCGTGTCCTCTGCCAAATATCCGTTATACTTATCTTTAACACCTTCCGATGTTACGGAGCCTTTGCCAAAAAGCGTAGGTACATGGAAAAACGCCGCCTCACGCTTTACAATACATGCCGCATCGTAATATGAAGGGAAAACAAAAAGATAAGAAATAGCGTACAATCCGGCGATAATCTTTCTGTCCGTTATCAAGCCCAAAAATCTTACGATATCTTCCATTTTGTTATTTTTCACAAACGCCATGTACTTATTCATATGCGGGCCTTGTCCGACAAACAATGCTTTGAATTTTATGCCCCTGTCTAAGAGTATCTTATATGCGCTAAGAATATTCGGAATGTTCTTTTTATCATGATGTTGTCCTATGAACAACAGAATAGGCTCGCTGATATTTTGCCCTAAAAATTCAAGAGCGGCTTTTTTACTCTCCTCTATTTCTGTTTGAGTTAATACGAGTTCACAGGCATTTTCACATACGCCTACATTCTTCAGATTATACGGCGGTTGCTCAAAAAGCATTCTGGTATAATTGCTCACTGCCCACAATTCATCACAGTATTTGAATTCCTTTAGGATCAGCTTTAGAATAAGCGAGGCTAAGGGTTTAAAATTAAATGTTGCTGATTTTATATCTTTGTCGAATTGCGAATGCAGCGTTCCTATTAGAGGTATGTTTTTTCTTTTTGCAATTCTGCGCCCAAGACGCCCCATATAAAAAGGTGAATGAATGTGTATGATATCAAAAGGAATTGACATCAGTTCTTTATATGATTTATGCGAGGTATGTATAATACCGTAAGGTTTTGAAAAAACACACGGGATAACGGGCAATCGGTAAGTAAAGTCCCAGCCTTTTTCTTCGTCATATCCGGATTCTTTTGCTTTGTTATAGTTTCCGCATACAACATAAACAGTATGCCCTTTATCCTTAAGATTCAGGGCATAATTCAATACTACGTTTGCCACTCCGTCCATAAACGGAGGGAAAACGTCAACAAACAATCCAATAACCATAATTCAAGTATATGTTTTATGGTTTAATTTTATCTACAACTTTCCAAAGTTTAGCAGAAACCTTAGCAGCTTTTGCAAATATCTTCTCTTTGTCTATACCAACCAAAACATGGTTCTCCATTCGTACAGATCCATTGATAATTACGCTTTCAACTGCATTTGAACTCATTCCCCAAACAAAGTGGCTTGCAGCATTCTCTTTTACAAGTGGGGTGGGGTTTTGATAGTTGTAAATAACAAGATCCGCAACATATCCTTTTTCAACCCTACCGAATTTTCTTCCATAATACATTTCAAGAAGTTTATTTGCACGGGTAAGCGCCCTGAGATAATCAGATGGCCACCATGGACCGCCGTTATCCTTGTGTTTAAAGAATCCTATTTTTATCTCTTCAAACATATTTCCGCCACAGCCGTCTGTTCCCAAAATCAAATTGTCAATTTTAGGAAGAACACGACAATAACCCACATGGTTATTCATATTACTTCTGGGGTTGTGTGCAAAGAAACACTTATGCGCATTGATAATATCGGCTTCTTCGTCGCTAAGATGCAATCCATGAACCAACAGAGTATTTGATGAAAGTAAATCAAACGATTCAAGGCGTTTTACAATGTCTTTGTTGTAGTGGTGATGAGAATGTACAACATCGTATTTATCCTCTGCTATATGAAGATGCATTCCTCTTTTTGTCTGTTTGCATGCTTTGGACATAAGCTTTAGACCTTCATCAGGAATCGTAAACGGAGCGTGTCCACCGATCATAGCTTCACAAAGAGCAGCTGTACCGTTTTTCTTTTTATCCTCATCACATTCTTTTGCAAATCTTACGTTTTCGGCAACACCTTCTTCTACCTCAGCCATACCGCGGTTTCTGTCGGTGACTTCATAACAGGTAAGTCCCCTTAAACCTGTTTCTTTCAAACCTTTTGCTATTGTAGAAAGGCTACCCTCAATATAAGACGGAGAAGCGTGATGGTCTATTACTGACGTGGTTCCGGCTTCAATGGCTTCTATTGAACAGATAAGAGATGAATAATAGCAACTCTCCTCCTGAAGTCCCCTGTCAAGGCGCCACCACCATTCTTTAAGAACTTGGATAAAATCGGTTTGCGGACCCGCGGAAATAAGCATTCCGCGAGATAAACCGCTATAGTAATGATGATGTCCACAAACGTTTCCACTCATCACCGTTCTGTTTTTACCATCGATAACCTTATCTGCCTTAACGTCCTTAGCGGCATTAGGGCCAACTGCGGCTATCTTATCATCTTTGATAACTATATCAACGCCTTCAAGAACCTCAATAGGCTCCATTGTTTGAACAACTCGTGTATTTTTAATTACTATCGTACTCATATCAGTCTCCTACAGGTCCAATCAGGTATTTATAATCCTTGACAATCTTTGATATTAATGCCTTTGTTTTTACCGAAAGCTTTGCATTAAGATCAAACTGTCCCTTGTGGTAAGTAGTTACAATAGAATTGCCGTTTTCTCTTACCATAAGCGTATCGCCATGCAAATAGAATCCGTCGTTGTTTGAATTTCTAAAATCTTCCTCTCGTGAGAATACGGTGAATTTATCATGGTAGGGTTCACCGTCTACATAAGGACAGAACGTTGCACAGTTACCGCATTCGTTACAATAAGCATCAATGTGGATAACCTGATGTGGCTTTGTAAATAACTCGGCATCCTTGTCGTCTGTAAATTCAATAACAGCATTTGCTCTGTTTGGACACACATCAACGCACTTCTCACAGCGAGTTGAACAGTCCATACATCTATGGCCTTCTCTTACGGCAAAATCACTGTCATTGAAGGAAGCAATTTTTGTGCATACATTAGCCCTTCTTACAGCCAAATCACCGCTACATGAAACGCTCTCTGATCTTTCCGGAATAACAGGAGCATCCTGACCGTATGCTTTTTTGATTATATCGTTTACGGCTTTACGAGCTGTACTGACTGCACGGATAACCGATGAAGCACCGGTAGCCATATCACCAAGAACATAAACACCCTGAACGCTTGACTCATATGTGCATTTGTTGAATTCTGGGCGACCTTTTTCATCTGTTGTTATTCCTGCTTCTTTAAGAGCTTCAGAATCAACTTTTTCACCAATTGCCGCAATTATAAAGTCGCACGGTATATTGAATCTTTCATCCGTTGCTTCCGGAGATCTGCGTCCTGAGGAATCCTTTTCACCAAGAACCATTCTCATGCATTCAAGGTTGCCTTCAGTCTGCTTTGCAGGACATGCAAGGAACTCAAATTTAATTCCTTCTTCAAGTGCTTCTTCATATTCCAATTTATCGGCAGGCATTTCATCTACGGTTCTTCTGTACACAACAGTTACCGTTTCTACACCATTTACACGCTTTGCAACACGTGCAGCATCCATTGCAGAGTTTCCGGCCCCTACTACAACAACGTGTTTTCCGATAAATACGTTAGATGGGCGTTTGCGGTATTCTCTAAGGAATGAAAGAGCATCCATAGTGCGTGATGAATCACCGCGTCCCTGAAGTTTATTCTCTTTCTCCGCTCCTATTCCATAAAGAATATATTCATAGCCTGCATCTTTAAGTGCCTGAACGGAAAGTCTTTCATTCGGAACATTATAGTGGAATGTAGCTCCCAACCTTTCTGCGTGTTCTACATCCGCTTCTATGGCTTCTTTTGCAATTCGGAAATCAGGAATTACATAGCGAACCGTACCGCCTGCCTCTGCCTCTCTTTCAAACACCTCTGCTTTGAAGCCGGCTTCCGAAAGGAAGGTAGCTGCTGAAATTCCTGCAGGACCTGCACCAACAACAGCAACACGAGGACCTGTAAGTTCTTTCTTTGATACTTCAGCTTCATATGCATCCATACCGTTTTGTACTGCCACTTTCTTAATATCTCTGATAGAAATAGACTTACCTTCGTAGTCAAGGCGAGAGCAGTTGTACTGACATTTGTGATCACATATTTCACAGGTGATATTAGGAAGTGCATTATATTTGTAAAGTGTTTCTACAGCGCCCTTATAATCGCCTTCTGCAACCTGTGCAACGTATTTTGCAACATCCTGATTGACAGGACATGCTACATCACATGGAGCAACATAACAATCTTCACGAGGCAGTTGTCTGTCAACCTTAACTGGTTTTGTTCCTCTGAATGCCTTGTTTATGTACTTGTTGCTTAATGCTTCGTTTGCTACATATGAAATGGTATCTATATCTATTCTTCCATCCTCAACATTCCAATAAGCATCATCTACTCCGTCAAGAAGTTCATTCATCTGCTTAAGTCTGTTGTATCCACCCGGATGAAGCATATCGGTTGCAAGCGTAATAGGACGAATACCGGCCTTGAACAAATCAGCTACGGTAAATATGTTTGCTCCACCCGAATATGAAAGCGGAAGCTGTCCGTTAAATTCCTTAGAAAGCATTGCTGCAAGATTTGTAGCAATCGGGAACAACGCACGTCCTGACATGTACATCTCTGCTCCGGGAAGCTGTCCCTGATCGTTTACCGATGCAAGAGTGTTTGTTAATTTTACACCAAATCTGAGTCCGTCATTTTTGGCAACATCAATAAGGCGGCGAATCATAACAAGGGCATCGCCATATTGCAAATCGTGTTCAAACGTTTCTCTTTTAAGTCCAATGTACTTGTAACCAAGATTATCAAGAATCTCTCTTACTCTATCGTAACCCAAAAGCGTAGGATTGAGTTTTACGAAAATTGATATCTTCTTAACGTCCAGCATGTATCTGGCAATCTGTTCAATCTCTACAGGAGGACAACCGTGCATCGTTGAAATGGTAGCACTTGTGGCAACCCTTGAACTGATTTTTGATGAAAGACCGCCTCTTAATTTCTCACCGGCTTCTTCCCAGTCAGTTCCCTGAACATAATCTGATGTACGAAGAAGTTCATCCAATTTCTCTAAATAAGAGTTGTAGTACGAATCGGATGAAGCATCAATCATGCGATCGATAAACTCCTGCATCCTTGGGTTTTTAATACCTTCAAGGTTGTATCCGACTGACATATTGAACAGGAACGAAGGTTTTTCAAATTCTCCGCCGTTCATAAGAGCTTCAAGAAGATGGCAGATTATCCAAGCTTTGTAATACTCATCACGAGCTTTCAAAAGCGTGTATTCTGTTGACCATTCAACATTGTACCCTTCATCACGAGCATCAATACATGGTTTTTCAATTTCAAGACGATCCATTATCTGAACCGTTTTGAGTTCCATAAATCGTCCGCCAACAAGGTAGCTTACGATTATATTCTGCGCAAGCTGCGTGTGTGGCCCTGCCGCAGGACCCAGAACCGATGAACAGGATTCTTCAAAAATTTTGGCAGAGTGATTTTTTTCACCACGATAAAAATTTTCTTTTTTAATCCCAAAGATTGATCCTTTCTTATATTCAGAAAAGATTCTGTTAAACAACTCCCCAAATGGAAGCGGACGCATAATATCGCTCATGCTTTTCTCCTCAATATAATATGCAAATTAATCTACATTATTATAATACCGTGTTTTAAAGTACGTCAAATAAAAACGGGACAATTGTTTTTTATTATGAATAAAAGCGAATAGGTTTTAGTCCTGTTCGCTTTTAGCAATATCTATAAGAGTAAACTGCATGCTGTAGTTTCCCTTATAGTAGTTTTTTCCGACGGTTGCAATAATATCAACCTTGTCCCCTAACGCAAAATCCCTGTTAAGCTTGTCCCCGTGATCCCACCCTATGCAGGAAAAACCGGAAATTCCGTTTGACAAAATCAATCTCAATCCAAGCTTATCCTTCAGTTCAAAGCAGTCTGCTCTATCGACAACAAGCGATTTAATATAAAAAACAAGCTGCGGATTTCCTGCCCCGAAAGGCGCGAAAAATTCATTTATTCTCAAAAGATCCATGCTGACCAGAGATGCAGGGAGTTCTACGTCTATTGATATATCCTCATCAGAGCTTGAAACATCAAACATGTTTATAGCGTACTCTGTCATTTCTGCTTTCAATATTTCCACATTTGATCTCTTCATCGAAAATCCGCCTGCACATCTGTGTGCACCGAAATCAGACAAAAGATGAGCAAAATTTTGAATAAACTCAAGCGAATTAACATTATCGGGAGTTCTTATTGAACCCGAAGCAATATCATTACTTTCCGCAATTACAACACACGGAACATGGAAGGTTTTAAGGGCTCTTGATGCGGATAGTCCAGTAAAGCCGCGCGGAATATCTTCAGAGTGAACAAACACGAACTTCTCGCCGCTGCTCTGATAGCTTTCTGTGGCAAGGCTGTATATAACCTTCCACGCTTCGTCGCCTATGTGACGTCTTTCGTCGTTTAATGCAAACAACTGTCTGGATAATAAATCAACCTTATCACTTGTTCTGGCAAGAAGCATATTTATTGCAACGTTACTCTCTCCCATACGCCCTGCCGAGTTTATAACGGGGGAAATATAAAAGGAGATGTCCATTGCGCTTATTTCTTTCATAACAAGTGCTTTTTGCGCAAGAAACGGTCTTAATGACGGACGTGGTGAGCTGTTTATTACATCAAGCCCCATTTTAACAAGAGTATGATTTTCACCCGTCAGCGGCATTAAGTCCGCAACCGTGGATATTGCGGATAAATCCAAACAGCTTCTTGTTATATTTTTCAAATGCGGAAGGCTTTGAGATATACAGTTGAAAAACAGATAATAGAAGGTATCAAGAAGTGCATTACCGTGTGGCAAAACCTTGTGATACATTATGATTTCGGAAGCATATCTAAGCCCTTTGTGCAGAAGGTTTGGGAAATACACCGTTACCCTGTTTTCAAGCGCTGTTATTCCTTCAATATCGTGCAGCCCTTTAAAAGCCATGCTGAGAATTTCAAAGTATTCTTCTTTGTTATAAGTGAATATTTTTTCTTTTTTATCAAGAAGCTCTTTAAGAATTTTAGAATCGTTAATGCTGTTATTGCCGTCTGCAACCCACTCTTCTATTATCCTTTCCTCTTCAACCATGTTTCTTACTTTCATAAAAGAAAGAATAATAGTGGCTCCGGTTTTACCGTATTCTACAGTTGTAAGATAATAGTTTGAGTTGTAGTGCTGAGTAAGGGAAAACTCCAATGCATAAATACACTTAGCCACCACTCCTGCTCCGGAAAGCCCGTCAAAAGGATATCCAGAGTCTTCGCATTTCGGATCTATGGTAGCGTATGATGCAGGGAACCCCTTACTACTGTCGGGCGGAAGATGATGATCTGTTATCAGCACATCTATTCCGGCCTTATTAAAGGCCTCTACACTCTCTATTGCGGTAATTCCGCAATCGACGGTTATTACAAGAGAACAGCCCTCCTTTACTGCTTCATCAACACACGAAATTGACAAACCGTAGTTCTCATCCCCAACAGGTAAACGCAGCACGTGTTCAATTCCATGTGCATCAAGCCACTCGCTCATTATGGTAAGGGATGTCACTCCATCCGTATCCCTGTCGCCGAACAGATACACCTTTTCTTTTTTATTGATTGCTGTTTTTATTCTTTCAACAAACTTATGCATTTCTTTAAAGCAAAACGGACTGTTTAAAACAACTTCGTTACGCACCAGAAAGTATTTCAAATTCTCCGGCGTATCCAACTTTCTTCTTATCAATATAGAGGCAGTAATGGGATCTATATTGTATTTCTTTACAAGGTTCTTTACTTTAGTCGCACTTACACTTTCTCTACTCCAACTCTTCATCTTACCCTCACTTATTTAATTTTGGAAAGTATTTCATCAATCCCCATTACACCGGCGCCACGTAATGCTTTCAACCTGAAACATTCATACATAAACAGCCTTTTTTCATCAATGTCGGTATATCTGACTGCATCTTTCAACGCAATAGTTTGTAAAGAAGCAAGATATCTTCTCATATTTGAAGAAAGAACGTTTATTTTATCCGCACACTTTGCACAACACACATAGTTGTTCTCAAAGCTGTATCCAAGAACCTCCGCATTGTCATACTCCTTTCCACACTCAGGACAGGCTTCATACTCTCCCGATATTCCCTGAAGCAAAAAAAACTTCTCAATAGAATGAGAAAGCAACAATAAAGGAGATGTCCCTTTTATCAGCAGCTCCAAAAAGGATTCAAAAAGGTCATAACTTCCCGCAAAATCATATTTACCAAAATACATAAGAACGTTCAGTGCAAACGAATAATAGTAAAACAAGTCGTAATTCGACACTATCTCATCACGCAGCTTTTCTATTTTAATATCCTTGAGAATATAGTGTTTTTCAGATGAGCGAGGGGCAAGATACACACTTGATGTACTGCAAAGCGGATAATCAAGTTTACTGCCCTTAAGCGAGGATATTATTTTTATGTACAATATCCCTTTTTCCCTTGAAAACGCTCCAACCTCAATGTCCTTTTCACCAACCTTTCTTTTGAACAAACACAATGCTCGTTCAACACATTCCGTCATAACTGTTAAGATAACAGCATGACTGCGTTTAGTCAAATTTATAATCGGGCATATCGTATATAAATTAATTCCTCCATGTACATTTATCCCATAGTCCCCGATTACATTCCATTATGAATACAAAATCTCTACAAAAAAACATGCATTTATTATAAAATTTTAGAAAAATAAGCTCTTACGCAAAAAGAGGTGCAATTATGATAGATTTGAAATTAATCAAAGAAAAAAAGCAGGAAATCGCAGAGAACATCAAAAACAGAAGAATGAATGTTGACCTTGATAAGGTTATTAGACTGTCCGATGAAAGACTGAGCTTACTTTCAAAGGCCGAAATGCTGAGAAGCAGACGAAACGAGGTCGCTAGTCTTATGAAACAAAAACTCGAAGCTTCCGAAAGACAAAAACTTATAGATGAGGGCAAGAGTTTAAAAGATGAAATTGCGAATGTTGAAAGCAGCCTTGAAGCAGTCGAAAACGAATATTATAAAGAAGCAAAACGCATACCGAACTTCTCAGACGGAGAAGCTCCGATTGGTGCCGAAAACGACGGAGACACTGTAGAGATAAAAAAAGTCGGAGTTCCCAGAACATTTTCATTCAAACCGTTAGACCATGTGGAACTTGGTAAAATAAACGATCTTATTGATTTTGATACGGCAACAAAGGTCAGCGGAAACAAGTTCTATTACTTAAAGAACGAGGCTGTTCTTTTGGAATTAGCCCTTGTTCAGTATGCCTTCTCCATAGTTTCAAAGCATGGCTTTACTCCAATCATCACGCCTGATGTTGCAAAAACGGAAATTCTTGAAGGAATCGGCTTTTCTCCACGAGGTGAAGAGAGCAACATATATGCGCTTGACGGTATGAATGAATGTCTTGTCGGTACTGCAGAAATTACACTTGGAGGATACTATGCCAATCAAATCCTCAAGGAGGATGACTTCCCTATACGCTTTGTAGGACTTTCGCACTGCTTTAGAAGAGAGGCAGGAGGAGCAGGACAGTTCTCAAAAGGATTGTACAGGGTTCACCAGTTTACAAAGGTTGAGATGTTTGCCTATACTCTGCCCCAAAACAGCAAGGATGAGCATAAGAACATACTTGCCATAGAGGAGGAAATTTTTTCCGGCTTAGGCCTTGCATATAGAGTTGTCGACACACCTACTGCCGATCTTGGAGCGCCGGCTGCAAGAAAGTTTGACATAGAAGCCTGGCTTCCGGGACGTGGCGAAAACGGTGAATACGGAGAGGTGACAAGCTGTTCAAACTGCCTTGATTATCAGGCTCGTTCATTGTCGGTAAGATATAAAGACAAAAACGGAAAAATCAATTATTGCCATACTCTCAACGGAACTGCCGTTGCAATTTCACGCGCTCTTGTAGCCATACTTGAAAACTATCAGAACGAGGACCATTCAATTACTATTCCACAGGCACTTATACCTTACATGTGTGGAATAACAAAAATTGGCGGTAAAAAGAACTAAGCGGAGATTGAAATGAACGAGTGCAAAAGCGGACTTTTTTGTGATTTTTATGAACTTACAATGGGGCAGGGCTTGCTGTTGAAAAATCACAATCCCGATACCGTATTTGAAATGTTTTACAGAAACCCTCCCCTGTCGTCGGGATACGCAATATTCACCGGAATTGACGATGTAATTGACAACATAGAAAACATGCGTTTCTCAAAAGAGGATATAGATTATCTTTCGTCCCTTAAAATGTTTCATCCTACATTTCTTGAATACCTTGAAGCTTTCAAATTCCATGGAGATGTTAAAGCGTTTGACGATGGCGAGATATGCTTTCCTCGTGAACCGTTAGTTCAAGTAAAAGCGCCGATGATAGAGGCATGCATAATAGAAACGATGCTGTTGAACTGCATTAATTTCCAAACATTGATAGCAACGAAGGCATCAAGATTAAAGAATGCAAGCGGCGGAAGAAGCATAATGGAATTTGGCATGAGGCGAGCAGCAACCGGTAACGCATCCGTAGTTGCAAGCAGAGCTGCCATTATAGGAGGAGCAGACAGCACCAGCAACACCCTTGCCGCTTCAATGTTCGGATTAAAGCCATCAGGGACTATGTCGCATGCATGGGTTATGAGTTTTAAGTCCGAGCTTGAGGCCTTTAGAACCTTTGCATCGCTATACCCTACAAACGCAATTCTTTTAATAGACACATACGATACGCTAGGAAGCGGTATTGAAAGCGCAATTCAGGTGGGGCTTGAACAGAAGGAAAAAGGATATAAAATAGGGGTAAGAATCGATTCGGGAGATTTGTCATATCTGTCTAAAAAAGTTAGGGAAAAACTCAATAAAGCAGGTCTTAACGACGCTGTTATTTGCCTTTCAAACGACATAGATGAAACCGTATTGCGTGAACTTATCATATCAGGAGCCGAGGTCAATTCATTTGGAATAGGAACACGCCTTGTTGCAGACGGAGAAACACTTGGCGGCGTATACAAGATGTCTGCATCCAAAAATGAAAAAGGCGAATGGGAAAACGTGCTTAAAATGAGCTCGTCTGTTGAAAAACTAACGCTTCCCGGCGAACACTCCGTGTACAGGCTGTTTGACGATGCAGGTCATCCCATCTGCGACTATATAACCCTGTCAACAGAAGAAAAACCAAAGAAAGGGAACAAAATCACCTTAAACCACCCCATATACGATTCCGAAACGCACACGGTTCACTCGTTTGACAGTGCAAAGGAAATGCTTGTTCCGAAAATTATAAACGGTAAACGAACAGTACCGTTCAGAAAAGCGATAGATATAAGACAGGCATCTATAGAATCACTTGCTGCTTTTGATCCGTCCTACAAGCGACTTGTAAATCCGCATACGTATAAGATTTCTATTTCAAATGCGCTTAAGGCAGAACGAAACAGATTGGTGGCATCATATAAAAATCAGGAAGATTAATCTTCCTGATCGTCGTTATTTTCATCGTCACTCTTCAATACCCACGTTTCTTTTCCGTTTTCATCTGTGTTCTTTGAAAGATTTATTGCTTTTACAACTCTCCTTCCGTGTTCGGCATTTTCCAAAGTAACGGTCTGTTTCAAAATGTTTATATCCCTTACATGCTCTATGCCCTCATCGCTATGAACCTCGGTTTTAATCTGAGGGTAAAAAGACATTTCGCTTTTATAAAGTTCAACTTCGTAGGAAAGACAGCACTTTAAGTTTTCACATGCGCCAAGCAGTTTAAAATCCTCTTGTTTTATGTTTTGCTCCTTGGCCATTTTTCGTGTAACGGTTGGGAAATGCCTGCATTTCCCCTTTCCTTCGCAGCATAGTTTTCTTCCGCATATTCCAACGGTCGGAAAGCAACGTGCTGTTTCTCTTATAGCAATCTGATACATTTGTACGCGTGACGGCCTTATAATTTCATTCAACTTAACAACAAGATTTCTAAAATCCACCCTGCCGTCGGAGGAATACAAAAGCACTATTTTATCTCCGCCAAGAACAGGATGCACATCCAATACCTTCATAGATAAATTTTCGTCTTCAATGCATTTTATTATGTCGGGATACAGCTCTTGAATTCTTTTGTTGTTCAGTTCGTTGTTTGCTATATCCTCTACCGTCAGCTCTGAACAGGCGATCACCTTGTCTTTATTTATTGAACCACAACACGGGAATACCACCTTTAGGATATCTTCTCCAAACTGTGTATCTGCCTTTATATCGCTGTTTAATTTAAGTATTTTATCTGATGCAACAATGTATGTTTCTCCACAAAACACATGCTTCGCATAATAGTATTTCACATCGTTGTTTTCATTCATAATTCCATATTATATATAAAGATTTGTTTTTTTACAAAAGTTTATATATAATAATTCATGTGTGTGATATCAAAAGAAGAAACGCAGTTTTATCGTTTGACTACTTAATTTAGGCAGTAAATGTGCGATATTTACTCCTAATATCGCACATAATACCATCTATCAGGAGTTTTTTATGAGACTATTTGACACACATGCTCACATAGGTTTGATATACGATGACAAGATCGAGCGAATGCTTGTTGTAAGAACAGCCTATACAAAGGGCGTTGAAGCTATACTCTCGGTTACAAACAACCTGGTTGACTTTAATAATGTCTATAACGACTTAAAAAACGAAAAGTCTGTTTATTTTGCAGCCGGTGTTTCACCGCTTGATGTTGCAAATGCTCCATCCGATTGGCGTGAAAAATTAGAAAGTGCTGCAAAATTGAACAAGGTTATCGCTATCGGAGAAACCGGACTGGACTGGGCAAAAGGAATGTCAACAAAAGAGGAACAAACCCGGTTCTTTATTCATCACATACGCCTTGCAAACAAGCTTGGTAAAACTCTTATAATTCACAATCGAGATGCCGGAAAGGACATAATGAGAGTATTGCGTGAAACAGATGTTAAAACAAACATGGTATTCCACTGTTACAGCGAAAACCTTGCATTTGCCGAAAGTGCCGCAGACTTACCTGTATATTTTTCATTTGCAGGAAATCTCACATATCGCACGGTAAAAGATTTGCACGAAACAGTTGCTGCACTCCCTGCTAATAGAATACTGATTGAAAGCGAAGCTCCGTTTATGGTCCCCTCACTCTATAAAGGAAAAAGAAACAAGCCACAATATTTGAGTGAAACTCTTAAGGCCGTTGCTTATTACCAAAATAAAAGTGAAGAGGAAATGGCTGAGATACTGTGGGAAAACAGCCTTACTGCATTTAATCTGTCTATTTAACGGATGGAAGAAGCTATTCACCCATTAAAGATAGGAACGCTCACTCTAAAGTCAAACATTGTGCAAGCACCTCTTGCCTCATACAGTTCACGTTCATATAGGCATCTATGTGCATTATACGGTTCACCCATAGGCATAAGCGAAATGGTTTCGGCAGAGGGCTTGTTAAGAGAGGGCGAAAAAACTCTATCGCTTATAAAAAAGGCAGAAACTGAAACTGATGTGAATTATGACAAAGAAAACATTGGGGACAAAATACCATATGCAATTCAGCTTTTCGCAAGCATCCCCGACTCCTTTAAAAAGGCAGTAAGAGTTTTATCAAAACATCTTGATGTCCCTCTTATAGATATCAATGCCGCCTGTCCGGTTCAGAAGGTATTGAGAAATGGGTGTGGCGGAGCATTAATGAACAACCCCTCGCTTATAAAAGAAATAGTCAAAAGCATAAAGGGCGAAAGCGGAGCTAATGTAAGCGTAAAAATTCGCTTAGGTATGGATAATAACAATATAAACTACTTAGAATGTGCAGAGGCAGCCTTTGAAGGAGGAGCAGATGCCGTTTCACTCCATGCACGAACGGTAAAGGCCATTTACGGAGGAAGTGCAGACTACAGTCATCCTAAGAATCTCAAAGAACATTTTAAAGAAAAAACTATCCTTACAAGCGGAGATATATTCTCTCATAAAATAGCAAAAGAAGTGATCAATCTTACCGGAACAGACGGAGTACTGGCAGCCCGTGGCGCAATAGGGAATCCATTTATTTTTTCTGATGACGAAAACGTAAAAGACGCTGATTATATTGCTGCGCTTAAAACACATCTTCGCCTTCATGTTATGTATGGTGATACGCCTTTAAGGGATTTAAGAAAGTTTATTCCGTATTATTTCAAACACCTGAAGCACTCAAAAAATATAAAGGACGTCAAAACAACAATATGCTGCTCTGCGTCCTCTTATGATGATTATATTAATGCTATTAACCGCATTACACCGGAAAACTCTTAGAATTTTCCTTTAAATACGATCCTATTACTTATGTAAGTTGAATTAACAATATAAGGAGCAATGGGATAGAAACATCACTCCTTTTTTCTTACATCAAATCCTTAGGTTTTCTGGCTGTGTTGCCTGTTTTTTGACAATATGCAACATGTCTAAGCTTGCCGTTCTCAAATACGGATTTCATAGATATTACTCCACCCCAGCGACTTGTAAGAACTTTAGCTCCTTCACGGCGTGCGTTTTTGGATATAGGTCCTGATGCCATATTATTCTCCTTTTGTTAAATATTCATTATTATTTTTGCATTTTTAGAATATATTTTATATATGCGTTTCGTCAAGGCTTACACCCTTCTATGAACGTCATAGCTCATGAACATCTACACAGATGTAAACCCCAAAACCTTACATAAATCCGTGAATATGCCTAAACTCAGCAAATAAGTCCTTTGCCTTATTCTTGCATTTACCGCACACAGTGCCCAGTCCTGTTTTTTCCTGCAGCTCCTCAAATGTTTGAACCTGTTTTGTTCTTACAAGCTCTTCTATTTGTTCGTCGGTAATGTTTTTGCATTCACACACTATTTTTGCAACTGAGGCCTTGTATGGATTTGGCAAATTATTCTTATTAAGATAATCGTCTATTGCCGCCCGTAGTGCCTTGTCGCCCAGCACTGAACAGTGAAATTTATGTTCGGGAAGTCCGCCAAGGGCATTAGTGATTTTTTCGGGAGTCATATGATATGCCTCCTCAAAACTCATACCCTTAACCATCTCACTCATCATAGAAGTTGAGGCTATGGCGGAAGCACACCCATATGTAAGCCATCGAATGTCGCTTATTCGGTTATCTTGAACCTTTATTCCAACACGCATCTGATCGCCACATGCAAGCGAGCCCACTTCTCCAACACCGTCAGCTTTAAATCCTTCCTTTTCATCCCATATGTTTCTGGGATTTAAAAAATGATCCTTTACAATATCCGTATAAACCCAATTATTCATGATATATTAATTATAGTTACTTATATTTTGATAATCAAATGTCAATAAAATTCTGATGTTTCAAAGTTATCTGGCGCTCTTGTTATTAACATCCCATAAAATCATTCCATATCTTCTCATGTCACGCGTTTTTATACTCTCTTTACCGCCATACTCTGACGAAAGATATTCCTCTATCATCTGTGTTGCAAATTCGGGAGGGTTATCAATCAGGGAAATAACATTTGCAGCAATTTTTTTCACCCCTTCTTTGGACAAGTCCTCACTTATATCTTTATACTCGTCAAAATACCCTGTAATCGGATAAAAACCGCTTAGAAACAGCCTGTTAAACATGGCGTAGAAGCTATGCCAATGACCGTCATAGCCATTTTCAATGGTTTTATTAAAAACTTTCTTGAGTATTTCGTTATACAAGTCGTTTTACTTGTAAACAAAGCTTGCATTAAAGCAGTATTTTTTGGAAATTGACATCATCTTTTCCAATGCACCCTTTCCTCTGATAGCAGGAGTAATAGAAGAGCATACAAGATCATATTTTCCGTTCTTTGTTAATTCATCAACACTGACAACGGAAAAATCACAAACTTCAAATGATGCGTTTGTTATGTTTTTTTCTTTTATGCGTTTTTCGGCAAGCGCGCACATCCGAGAAGAAAAGTCCAACCCTTTTACATATTTGGCATATGAAGCGATCTCTAAAACAAAACTACCTGCGCCCGATCCTATGTCAACAACGCGATAGTCGTGTGACAGCGCTCCCTCTTTTCTTATAAAATCGCACATATTGCGCGATCTTAATTCACTTCTTTCTTTTCCGCTTTTTGTATAAAGAGTTCTCTCCCATTCCTCGGCTCTTTCATCCCATCTGTTTACGTTATTATCCTGACGCTTGATGCTTTCAAAGCTCCATATTCTTTCAAACTTTAGAAGTTCTGCCTGTTTATCTACTGCTTTTATGTCCATACTTTATTGTAATTATATCATATTTCCATTATACTCATTGGGGTATAATGGAACACGGTAACAGAAAAAACTCTCATGTTTTTTTTCTCTCTATGAGCTTGCTGTTCATAGCTATTTTTTTTATTTCGTTTGCGCTTGGAAGATATCCGATACCTCCGCAAACCGTATTAAAAGTATTACTGTCAAAGATATTCCCTATTGCGAAGACATGGAGCAAAAGCGTTGAGACTGTTATATTTCAAATAAGAATTCCAAGAATCATAGCCGCAATCTTTATAGGTTCCGCCCTAAGCCTTTCAGGGCTGACTTTTCAGGGGCTGTTTCAAAATCCTATGGTTTCCCCTGACGTTCTTGGCACCTCTAACGGCGCTGCGTTTGGAGCCGCAATCGGAATACTTCTTAACATGCATTATGCCGGAATAGTAACAACAAGTTTTTTAACCGGTATAGGAGCCGTAATACTTGTTCTTGCAATAGCATCAAGGGTTCCGTCTATGCCGGTGTTGGGTATGGTTTTAAGCGGCATTATGGTTTCTTCCCTTTTTACCTCATTAGTGAGCTTTATTAAACTTATAGCCGACACTCAAAACACTCTCCCTGCAATCACATATTTCCTTATGGGATCGCTTAGCAGCATAAGAAGCAGCGATACTGTTTTTCTTGTAATCATAATAACGTTATCTACAATTCCGATTATTCTGATAAGATGGCATTTAAATGTGATGACACAGGGTGAAGAAGAAGCAAAAAGCCTTGGAGTAAACACAAGAGTCATTCGCTTGATTGCGATTTCTTCTGCAACGCTTATGACTTCTGTTACGGTTGCAGTAGCGGGGATGATAGGCTGGGTAGGTCTTGTTATTCCGCATCTTACAAGAATGTGTTTGGGATGTGACTATCGTAAAACTATCCCCGGTTCAATAATAATGGGCAGCACTTTTTTGCTTCTTGTGGATACCATTGCAAGGAATATAAGCACTATAGAAATACCGCTGGGCATTCTTACATCGTTTGTAGGTGCTCCGTTCTTTTTATATCTGATTATAAGAGAGGGCAAAAAACTATGATACTTGAGATATCAGACCTTTCTTTTTCATACCCAAAGCACCCCGTTTTACAAAATATATCGCTATCTGCAAAGGGTGGTGAATTTATATCCCTACTTGGAAATAACGGAAGCGGCAAAACCACATTGTTTAAATCCATACTCGGACTTTTAAAAGTTAAAAGCGGAAGTGTAAGTATAGACGGCGAAAATCTAAACAACATGAGTATAAAAGAAAGGGCTAAAAAAACTGCATATATACCACAGGAAACAAAACAGGTCTTTGCATATTCCGTATTATCTCAAGTGTTGATGGGCTGCACGGCAAATATCAGCACTCTAGCATCTCCGGGAGAAAAAGAGGTACAGACTGCTCTTGATGCACTAAAAACACTTGGTATTGAACATATGAAAGACAGGAATATAAATGCTCTCTCCGGCGGCGAGAGACAACTTGTTTTATGCGCACGCGCCCTGGCAGGAAAGGCAAAATGTCTGCTGTTTGATGAACCTACAGCCTCCCTTGACTACGGGAATCAAATAAGCGTGTTGTCCATAATACATAAATTAACAAAAAGCGGATATCTTGCTATTGTATCAACTCATAATGTGGAACAAGCTTTGAATTTCAGTACAAGAATTATCCTGCTCAACAACAAACAGATCACATTTAACGGCACGCCTGAACAGCTTGTAAATTCGGACATTCTTGAACGCTTTTACATGACTCCCCTTTCCGTAATTAAGATTGACGAAAGGTATTACATTAAACCTGAATCAATTTGAAATAAAAAACACGATAAAGGAGTGATAGTATGAAAAACTTAAAAAAGTCTGCATTGTGTGTTGCACTTTTATGTTTTTTAAGCATTGGACTTTTATTTGCTCAGGGTCAAAAAATTTCTCAAGACCCAATAAAAACAAGAACATTTGTAGATGACTTAGGCAGAGAAATAGAGGTTCCTGAAAAAATTACAAAATTGGCCCCTGCAGGCAATCCTGCCAATGTTGTTCTTTTGACAATCAGACCGGAGCTTATGGTAGGATTATCCGAAAAACCTGCAGACACACATTATTTTGGAGATAAACTGAATGGCATACCTGAATTCGGAGCATTTTACGGTAAAAAAGCCAATCTCAATAAAGAAGCCGTAATAAATGCCGCACCTCAGATTATTATAGACATCGGCGAAATAAAAGGTTCAACATCCGATATGAGCGCCGATCTTAACAATCTCCAAAAAACACTGGGAATACCCATTGTATTTGTAGAGAATTACCTAAAAAATTCTGCTCAAACATACAGAACACTGGGGACTCTTTTAAAAGAAGAAAAAAGGGGCGAAGAGCTTGCTCTATATTCTGAAGAAGCTATTGCATTTGCGAATAAAGTAAGAAGTCAGATTAAGAATCCAAAAACTTATTATTTTTCGGAATCGGCAGACGGACTTGAGGGATTGCCAAAAAATTCTTTTAAAGTTGAGGTTTTTGAATTGCTTGGCGCTAATAACATAGTTGAAAAATCAATATCAAACGGCTCTAATCAAATAAGCCTTGAACAGATATTATTAAAGGATCCTGACTATGTTTTCCTATCAGATCCTCAAGCATTCAAGCTTGTTACATCTCCAAACAGCCCATGGAGGCATCTTAATGCCGTGAAGAACAAACATGTATATCTTGTTCCTAAAAACCTTTACGGATGGATTGCCGACCCCCCATCAATCAACAGACTTCTTGGAATTTATTACGTTGCCGGAATAATGTATCCGGAAATTGCTAAAGTGGACATAAGGGAAGAAGCAAAGAAATACTATAAACTGTTCTACAATTACAACCTTGAGGACAGTGAGATAAAACTGTGATTTATTCATTAAACGATATTCCCGATGAGATAAACACTTTTATCCGTCGGGAACATTTTCATATAATAATCCGCGGAGATATCCACACAGGTAAAAGCACATATCTTCAAAAGCTGTTATCAGAATATCCCTTTCTAATCCCATACGGTTTTTATACAAAAAAGAGCATAGGCAAATGCGGTATACAGGACGGATTATATATTCACAGCGCCTATATTAAAGAAAACGAGCGGTTTTATTCTGAACAAAACAGAATAGCAAAAATAGCGAATGGCTCATATGTCGGCACCTTTAATACAAATATTTTTAACAGTACGGGCAAACAGCTGCTCACACGTACTGTGAAACCGAATGAAGTTGCCATTGCAGATGAAGTGGGGTTTTTGGAAAGAAACGCGCATGATTTTTTAAATGCCGTTTCATCCTGTTTTAACGCCAACAGATCCATCATTGCTGTTTTTAAAAACAAAAGCATTTCATACTTGGATGAAATGCTTGGTATAAAAGATAATTTGATTATCAATGTGCTTCCCGATTATAAATTCAGCATTTGTTTTTCGTAAGTAATTCCCTATAAATTTCCAAATACTGCTTTGCAACCTCATCCCACGAAAGCACTATTTGATTTACGGCATTGTTTTTGAGTTTTAAAAATTCATCAGGAGCATTGAGTTTCATATTATATAATTCCTGAATTTTATCGGCAAAGGCGTTCTCGCTATCATCTAAGCAAAAACCGTCTATTCCTTCCCTTATTCTCTCGGATGGCCCCGTGTTTTTAATAGCCAATGTAATAAGTCCTTTTGAACGTGATTCTATCGCAGCAAGTGAATCGTTATCAAAGATAGATGGGAATAAAAATATGTCTTTCTTTTCGTATAGACTGAACAGTTCTTGGTGCTTCTTCATCCCTCGAAAGGATACATTCGGCAGCAGGTTCATCTTAGAAGCCATAGCTTTGAACAGCTTCTCATCCTGACCTTCACCAAACAAATCAAAAGAATAAGGAATGCTTCTGTCGCTTAACAGCTTGCAAACTCTCAGCATAAAGGCGATGTTTTTTTCTCTGCTGATGTTGCCTGCAAAACACAGATGAATTGCATCATCTGTTAAACTTTCACACTGTTTTTTTTCATTTGACTGTATTGAATGGCCATTTCTTACTACAAATACATTTTTTGAAACACCGTAATGTTTAATCTCATCTTTAACACAGGAATTAGAAACAGTTGTTATGCAATCCGCTTTTGCCACAGCTTTTTTTACCGGAGTCATTAATGACTTAACAACAATCTTATGCAACAGGTTGTTTTTATTAAAAGGGACATGCATATCATATGTATAACTGAATCTGGTATGTATGGTGAGAACGGATGGAATGTTTTTCTTTTTTGCATAATCAATACAATAATTACCCACGTTAAATGGCGTATGTGCATGGATTATATCCGGTGCAAATGAATTTAACTCTTTTTTAAAACGATGGGTTATCTGAGGGAAATTGATTTGTTCATCACACATTACAGGAAGTGAATAAGCTCTCTCTATTTTATACGGAAGTTTCTTATCACCGTCATCTTTCCCTTTTAAAGGGGCAAATACATACACTTCATTTCCCAAAGATACAAGTGAAGATGCGATACTGTTAACGGCATTTTCGGTTCCTCTGGAGGTTGGATAGAAATTATCCGTACATATTGCGATCCTCATTCCCTTCCCCTCATGCGCATTGCCAAGGATGGTTTGGTTATTGTTCCTGGACCTGCAATACATCCTCCCTCGCAACACATAACTTCTACAAGATCAACCTCAGGCGGCTTTTTTGCCCATGTTCGCATTAGCATTACGTTCTTTTTATCAAGGCCGTCAATTTTAAGAGTTCTCAATTTATCTTTATTTTCAGCCCTGCATAATACACAGGATGCAACCCCTCCTGTTATGGCAAAATTTCTGCAATCCTTATAAACAGATGTGTCGCCAAGATCAGCCTTTTCCTGTGTAACCACATCAATATCAAGCGCTAAAAACAAGGCGGCAAGTTCGCTGTAATTAATCACTCCGTCAACCTCCGGAGTGTATGCTCCTTCCACTCGTTTTGCAAGGCATGGACCTATGAAAATTCTTTTGTATTCGGGGAACTCTTTTTGTGCAATTTCGGCAGTATAGCCCATTGGCGTTCTTGCCGTGGAATGAATGGGTTTTAAAAACGTAAGATGTTTGTTAATAAGCCCCATGTAAGCCGGACAGCAGCTTGTTGTCATATAGCCTTCGTTGTTTTCTATGCGCTCCTCAACCTCTTTAGCTTCTGTAACAGAGGTTACCTCAGCCCCTCTTGCAACTTCCATAACCTTTGAAAATCCAACTTTTAACAATGCGCTTTTTATTTGAGAAAGGGTTCCGGGGAACTGCCCTTCTATACTGGGCGCAATCATGGCTATGGTTTTTTCCTTGCGTTTGAGCATTTTTACAACCGGCATAATTCCGCTTCTTTCGGCAATAGCCCCAAACGGACATGACATTGTACACTTGCCACAGCTGATGCACTTATCGTGATCAATCCCAACAACGCCTTCTTCGTTTTTATGTACTGCTCCTACAGGGCATGCGGCTTCACAAGGAACCGGCAAATGCAATACAGCATGATAGGGACATACCCCATAACACTTGCCACATTTAATACATTTCTCTTCTATAATATGAGCCTTACCATCTATAAAAACTATCGCATCCTTAGGGCAGTTTACGGTACATGGTCGAGCAAAACAGCCTCTGCAAGCATCCGATATTCTGTATTGCTCAGGCGGACAGCCGTAACAGCCTGCTGATATGGTGGTTAAAACCGGAAGTTCCTCAGGATCTTCATTGAGAACAGCACGTGCATATTCGCTTAGTGGCTTGTATTCGTCATCATCCTTTTCTATATTAATGCCCAAAAACTCCATTATGCGATATCTGACCATCGCTCGTTCTTTGTATATACAACAACGCGAAGTATTTTTGCTTTTTGGTACAAGTTTAATTGGCAATTTATCTACATCTTCTTCTAATGTGCCATTAAAAAAGGACTTTAGCACCTCGGTATCAATTTGCCTTTTGAATAAAGTATATTGATTGTTTATTTCAAGCATTTACAGCCTCTCTTATAATTTTAGAAAGCTTATCAACTGTCATATTTCCATAAACCTTGCCGTTAATTGTAACAAACGGAGATTTTTCACCGGTTACGGAGCATTTTTTACATTCTTCAAAACAGTTTGCCGCATCTATGTTGCATTTTGAAAGCAATTCATCATCCAAGAAGTCGTTGAACATTAACAAATCCGCCCCTCCTTGTACAAAACAAGCCGTTCCCACGCATATTTTAACATCAACCTTATCTGCCATATTTCTCCTCCTAAGATGATATGTCTTATTCTATAATAATTTCTTATTCATTAGTAGACCTACCCTGCCCGTGTTCTATTATTTGTTTTTTTATGTATTGAGGATATAATAAAAACAATGCACATCGACAAAGAGCATTTGGTGAAATTAATAATAATTCCCGTTCTCATTACAGTAATATTGGTATTGGGGATTGTAACATGTTCAATGTGCAGATATGCCGCCGCCCCGCTTCCAATTTCAGAAGAGTATGCTATTGTGGCTGAAAGAAAAATGCTCTCGCAATACGACGAAATAAACAGTGTCGTTTCAACAGAAGCATATAATGCAAAGGAGCAGGGTCGAACAAAATATGAAGAAGATTATATCAAAGCACACACACCTCAGGCTCCTGTTATTATAAGTGCTCAAGAAAAACGCATAGTGCCACCCTCGCCCTACATCACGTCTTCAAACTATATTATCAGATACACAATACCTCAGGCTCCGAATATTGAAAATGTCGAAATATACAGCATAGAAAAAGCTGTTATGCCACCTACAATCACAAGTGCCAATTACTATATTCTCCACAAACCGGATGCTCCACTTTTTGTGTCCGTGGAACAAAAAACAACAACACAAATTCCGTCATCTCCTGATGTACCAAAAGGATCTTACATTCTTTATTATTCCGTACCTGAGCCTGCTCACATTATAGATGCAAAGATTATTCATCCCATACCTGAACCTGCACAAATTACCGGTGCAAATGTCATTCACTATCAAGCACCCGAACAGAACTTAACATCTCAAAAAGCAAAAACAAAACTGCTTTGCTATACTATTTTGATAAGACGCGGCAACTACGATATGGTAACGATTAGAGATCACAAGTCCGGACGTGAATATAAAGGAAAGCTTAACAGCGATTTAATGCTTTTCACATCTTATGACGATAAGATCGAATTTATATTGTAAATTTTTATTCTATAAATACTTAAAATACTTAATTGACAAATAATTTTTTTTCATTAAACATATTAAACTATGATTAACAAAAGCAATAGCGACAGAAATATATTAGGTGTTGAGAATATAGGTAGTCTTATTTGTAAAATGAGTATCCCCATAATGTTTTCAATGATGGTTATGGCTCTTTACAACGTGGTAGACAGCATTTTCATCTCTCATTACAGTGCAAAATACTTGGCATCCCTTTCTATAGTATTCCCTTTACAAATGGGAATTATTGCAGTTTGTTCGGGAACCGCAATAGGAATTAATTCATTAACTTCTCGATATCTTGGCGCCGGAAACACGGATAAGGCCAACAAGGTAGCCATTACGGGAATGTGGCTTGAAATAATCTCAAGCTTAGTATTTATTCTTTTTGGAATTTTCTTTTCGGGTGTTTTTGCAAATGCATTTTCATCTGATCCCGAAATAACAAACGGAACCAAGGCGTATCTTTCTATATGTCTTATAATATCCACACCTTTGATGTTTAGTTCGGTTATAGAGCGTTTAATGCAGGCTGAGGGGGATTCAATTCATCCTATGATAGTACAAATAGTAGGCGCTCTGATCAATATAGTTTTAGACCCTGTTTTTATATTCGGAATCGGACCGTTCCCCGAAATGGGAGTTGCAGGAGCTGCTCTTGCCACGGTTTTGGGACAAATTATTGGATGCATAATCGCCTACATATTCTATAGAAGAATAAACATTCTCTCTGCAAGAATACACAACCTTATTAAGTTCAAACCAGAAAAACAGACTATTAAAGAAATATATAAGGTTGCACTCCCTTCAATAGTTCTTCAGGGACTAACAAGCATCTCTACCCTGCTTATGAATATTATTATTGTAGCGTTTTCGGACATAGCCGTTGCTGTGTTTGGACTGTATTTTAAGGTTCAAAGCTTTTTGTATATGCCGCTATTCGGATTGAACTCCGGAGTGATACCCATTGTCGGATACAATTACGGTGCAAAAAACAAAGACCGTGTTATAAAAACCGTTAGAATAGCCATGGCTATCGGATGTTCCGTAATGCTTTTAGGCACTTTATTGTTTCAATTTTTCCCAAACCTTATTCTTTCGCCGTTCAAAACAACAGAAGAAATGAATAAAATTGCTTATGTTGCATTCAGAATAATTAGTATCGGATTTATCTTTTCAGCCATTGCGATTGTCATAAACGGCTTTTTCATGGGGATTGGAGCCGGAGTAAGCGCAATGAGCGTAAACCTTGCACGACAATTAATTCTACTTGTACCACTTGCTTTTTTCCTTTCAAAAACTGCGCTGGGAATTTCAGGAGTATGGGTTGCCTTCCCTATTTCGGAAGTTCTTTCAACCATATTGGCATACGCTTTGTTTATAAAAGAAAAAAATAAGATAGACAACAAAAACTATTGGTAGAAATTATTTAACAAAAAAAAAGTAGATTTATTGTTGACAATTAGAATTAGTCTATTTATAATAAATTTAGAACAGTTCTAAAAATAATAGTTAGGGGGACATTGTGACGAAGTACGAAAAAGCATGCTACGACATAGTCGCAAAATCGCATAATCACCTTACGGTTAACCAGGTATATGAGAAACTTAAAGAATTATTTCCCGATGTGGTTCAAGCAACGGTGTATAATAATTTGAACAAATTATGTGAAGGTGGATTTATCCGCAAAGTATGCATAGAGGACATGTGTGACAGGTTTGATTCTGCCCATAAACACGACCATCTTGTATGCAAGGAATGCGGAAAACTCACCGACATGCAGTTTGACGATCTTACACAGATGATTAAAAAGTATATCGGAGATGATTTTTGTTATTACGATTTAAAAGTTTTTAATATCTGCCCTGAATGTAAGGCAAAGAAGGAAAACTGTTAAATCCTCCCCCCCCCCTTGTCGCTAATTATTAACGCCGAATATTCGGCAAAAGGAGAATATTATGAGAAGTATTACAAAGATTGAGCTGCAATATGCTCACAGATTTTACCGATTCCAAGGTGAAGCACAGTATTTACATGGGCACACAGGAGTTTTAACAATAGAAGTTGAAGATTCTATTGAAAAAGGCGTAAACATGGTATTCCCATGTAACGAAATACAAAAAACAGCATGGGATGTATTAAAGAACTTTGATCATGCGCTCATTTTAAGAGAGGATGATCCGCTTCTTCCTGCTATTCTGTCCGTGTATGAAAAACAGGGTATCAAAAACGGAACATCTACAAACGTAATGAAAGGACCGGCATTTAAAACTGAGTTAGCTACAGCTTATCCGGACTGCAGACTTGTAGTAACCAAAGAAACTATGACCGTTGAGGGCATGATTAAAATTGTTTACGATCTCTTAAAGGATAAATTGAACATAGCAAAACTGACATTTACAAGCGGAGTTAATGCTGCATCTTGTGAATATGAAACAAAGAACAAAATTGACCGCTGTCCCCTTTGCGGAATTGCTTTGGATAAAGACGGAAGTTGTCCAAAATGCGGATATAAGAAATAATCGCTTCCGTTTAATAGAAAACCCGTTCTGTTTTAGAACGGGCTTTTTTATTGCTGAATTTATAGAGTGTTATTTAAAAATCAAGCAGCTCTACATCGAAAACAAGAAATGCATTAGGCGGTATTATTCCGGGAATTCCTCCTTCTCCATATCCAAGCGTTGGAGGAATAATAAACGTGTACTTTGCTCCCTTACTCATAAGCATCAAACCTTCGTTCCAGCCTTCTATCACTTCGCCAAGTCTAAACGATATGGGTTTACCACGGCGAATACTTGAATCAAATACCATGCCGCTCAAAAGCCTTCCCTCGTAATGTACAAGCACCTTCTCAAACATTTTAGGATGTTTGATTCCATCCCCCTCTTTGTTCACGACATACAATAGGCCTGTTGCGGTTTCTATGGCGTTTGGAAATTTTGCATGTATTTCGTCTAATATCTTTTTATATTTCATTCTATTCTTTTCGTTATTCTTTTCTTCTACAGCCTTTTTCAATTCATAAAATTTTTCTTCGGACACTTCAAAAGCATTTGCCTCATCCCCTACACGCACTATTTTCACGCTTGTAATAACGTCGTTTTGCTTTATTGCATTTACTACGTCCTGCCCTTCCTCAACAAACCCAAAAACAGTGTGCTTATCATCAAGATGAGGAGTAGGAAGATGCGTTATAAAGAATTGACTGCCGTTTGTATTTGGACCTGCATTTGCCATAGAAAGAACACCGCTTCTGTTGTGGCGGAGAGTATCATCAAATTCATCGGGGAATTTATATCCCGGTCCTCCTGTTCCGTTTCCAAGCGGATCTCCACCCTGTATCATAAAATCAGAAATAACACGGTGAAACTTTAATCCGTCATAAAACGGTTTGTTGCCCGTTACGGAAAATATACCCTCTGCAAGCCCTATAAAGTTCATTACCGTTAATGGACATTTCTTATATTGAAGTGATATTGTTATATCACCTTTTTTAGTAGAAATAATAGCATAAATTCCATTTTTATTTAATTCCATATAATTACTCCTCATCTTCAACCAGTGGCAAATTACCTCCGGCTTTTTCAAATATTTTCTCAAGTGCGGAATAAGAGTTATAAGATAAAATCAGTTTACCCTTATTGAAAGTTCCACTCAATCTTACGTTAGTTCCAAGAAGTTTAATAAACTTGTCCTGGATAGCTATTATAATATCTCTATCGTACAACGAACAGGGAGCCTCATCGCTATGTGAAACCTCCTCATTGCTTTCATCATTGCTTTGCTTTGTCTGAACTGCAGCATCGTTGTTTTTTCTAAACAGCCTGCCTCCGTTGTTAAAATCGTTTGCAAGGTTTTCGGCAGTTCTTACCGACATTCCCTCGGATACTATCATATCAAACAGAGTTTCTCTGTCTGATGGGGCCTTTACCTGTAAAAGCGCTCTGGCATGTCCTGATGTGATTTTGCCCTCTAAAATAGCATCCTGCATGGGCTGTGGAAGATATAGCAATCTTATTGAGTTTGCGATTGCCGATCTGCTTTTTCCAATCCTCTCCGCTACTTCTTCCTGAGATAATCCACCCTCAGAAATAAGATAGTAATACGCCATAGCCTCTTCAAGCGGATTTAAATTTTCACGTTGGACGTTTTCCGTAACTGCAATTTCCATTCTGTCTAAATTTGAGAATTCTTTTACTATTACGGGAATTGTTTTGATATCCGCAAGGCAAGACGCTCTGTACCGTCTTTCTCCGGCTATTATTCTGTATTCGTCATCAGTTACTTTTTCTACGAGTAACGGTTGCAATATCCCGTGCTTTTTAATTGAAATTGACAGTTCTTCCAATGTTTTTTCATCAAAATTCTTTCGCGGTTGATAGGGATTTGGCTTTACTTTTTCTATTGGTAGAAACAAAATAGTATTATCTGCACCCTGAAAAGGCTTTGATATTTCCATTACCATCCTCCTGATTTATTACTTTATCCATGTATTTAAACAAAGCATATTGTCTTTGTATATACTTTAAAATAAATGCTTGATAACTGATTAATTATTATATATTATAAAAGAAAAATCAAATATATGGAACAAAGGAGATTTATATGAAAGACGAAGTACTTAAAGTATTAAATGAACTTCGACCTGCATTACAGGCACATGAAGGAGATGCAGAGTTCATAGACTGGAATGAAGAGAAAAAAGAACTGCGACTTGCTCTTACAGGGCATTGTGCAGGCTGCCCATACTCACAAATGACATTAAAAAACGGCATTGAAAATGCTTTAAGAGATGCTGTTGACCCTGAAATTACAGTAATTAACGTCAATTTTGAGTAATAATTCACATATAATTTAGCCATGTTTCACGTGAAACACGGCTAAATTACTACTTATAGAAACAAAATTATCCTAACTTTTTACCATATTTTTTACCCTCTCTTATTCAATTATGCATAGACAGGGGGTATAATCTGCGGGCTATCATATTCTGTATATTATCATACCATATTATCTTAATTATTTTACCCGTTAATGGTGTATCAACTGTTGCAAATATTATAGATTTATTTGAAATAATTAATATAATTTTATTCTATTAATCATAATTCAAAGATTAATTTATATTATTATTCTATTGTAATTTATTTTTTCACGTGAAACATTTAGTGGAAAACAGGAGAGCAGATTTATTTCACATTTCATTTATTTATACAATCTTTATAGGATATAGAGTATATTTTCCCCGTTTGTTTGTCATTGTCCATAGTACAATGACTCTATCAATTTTTTCTTAAATTCTCTGTAAAAAATTATGCGTTTTTGTTTCTACAAATAGTAATTTTTATCATATTTGTTGTTTATTTACCCATAATTTATAATTAATATTGATGAAAAATGATGCAGATAGCGAAATAATCTCCTATATTGACACCTTTTTGACAGTCAGAGGACTATCCCAAAATACAAAAAAATCCTATAAAGAGGACTTATTTCTTCTAAAATCGTTCATTTTATCACTTAATATAGACATTTATAGATTAGATAAATACCATGCTGAACTGTTTATTAAACATTTAATGGATGAAGGACTATCAAAAAGGAGCATAAACAGGGTACTTTCATCATGCAGAGGTTTTTATAAGAACGCTTACAGGTTAAAAAAGATACCGGTAAATCCGTTTTCCGGTATTAAAAATTCAAATGAGAATTATAAACTACCCGTGTTTTTAACAAAACCCGAGGTTGATTCATTTATTAGTAAAAACAACAAGTCAGATTCTTTTACCGACATAAGAAATCTATCAATATTAACTCTTTTATATTCAACCGGGGGCAGAAGGGAAGAAATCCAATCCATAGATGTTAAAGACATTGATTTTTTAAACTCTGAAATACTCGTAAAAGGCAAAGGAAATAAAGAACGCTTACTGTTTATAACGCAAGAAGCGGAAACATATTTAAAAAAATACATCAATGAGCGGAACAAAATAGTTGTACATTCAGAAGCACTGTTTATAAACAAGAGAGGTTATCGTCTTTCTCTTTCATCTTTTAATAATATATTTAATTCATTTGAAAAAGTATCAGGAATACAAAAACATGTAACTCCTCATACAATCAGACATTCTTTTGCCACTCAATTAATGGATAACGGTATGGATATTCGATCCTTACAAGAGCTGTTAGGTCACAGTTCTATATCTACAACCGGAATTTATACTCATTTATCATTACAAAACTTAAAAAACATATATTCAAAATCACATCCTCACGCTTGATTATTAATTGTTGACGTTTTTTTTATATTCCGTAAAAATTATGATATGAAAAATAAGGAATTTTTATCCAAATTAAAGTCATATTTTAAAAAAAGTGATTCGTCTCTTTTATCCAGCTCCATAAACACTCTTACGGATGCTTCAATTGTTGATAACAAGATAACTTTATATATTTCTTCAAATTATGCATTAGATATATTAAAGGGAAACATTGAAGATATAAAAAAAATATCCTCAGTAATTTTGGGTAATCCCGTATATATTGAACTATCCTATAAGGATTCTTCAAAAGCAGCCGATTATAAAAAACAAAGCAAAGAAGAAAACAACACAGATACATCAGTTAAAAATGAAAATCCAAAACCCTCTGAAATTCAGCCTGCATCTTCTAATTCTGCTTCTAATATACAACCTAACCCACAGGTTCCTTTTTTAAACAGTATTTATACATTGGATAATTTTATTCCCGGAGATAACTCAAGGTATGCTTATAATATAGCAAAAGCAATTGCCGCAAACCCTGCAAGTGAATACAACCCGTTTTTAATTTATTCAAATGTAGGTCTTGGTAAAACCCATCTTGCAGAAGCAATAGGAAACAGAATAGTACAAACTTTAAAATACAAAGTAACTTATGTCACTTGCGAATATTTTATTAATGAATTTATGAAATCCATTCGCACTAATACTGTAGAACAATACAAAAACATATATAGAAACGTTGATGTTTTAATAATAGATGACGTTCAGTTTTTAGAGGGAAGGGGAGAAACACAAAACGCCCTTTTTAACATTTTCAATTCATTAAAAGATTCAAATAAACAGATGATATTTACATCAGATAGGCCGGTAAGTGCAATAAAAGAATTTCTACCACGTCTTTCTACACGATTAAATTCCGGAGTTGTTGCAGACTTACAACCACCTTCATTTGAAACAAAAGTGGCAATTTTAAAAAACAAATGCATTCAAAAAAATATAAACGTGGATGATAATATACTCTTTTATATTTCAGAAAACATCCAATCAAACGTCAGAGATCTTGAAGCATGTTTAAACAGACTCATTGCTTTTGTTAAAGAAATGAATGAACCACTCACGTTGGAAAATTCTAAGAAAATTCTTAAAGACCTAATATTTGAATCAAAAGATAAATCAAATATTACAATGGAAAAAATCATAAAGGCTGTTGCAGATTATTTTAATATATCCACATCAGATATAAGAGGAACTAAAAAGAGTAAATCAATAAATGAACCTCGTCACATTGCTTTTTACCTTTCTTATATACTTACAGAATGCTCCACTACGGAAATTGGAATATATTTTGGAAACAGAGATCACAGTACAATTCTACACTCAATTAACAAGATAAAAAACAACATAAAAACCGACAGTGTATTAAACGAAACCGTAACCATACTGTCAAATATTATAAAAAGTGAATCATAAAACTTGTGAATAAGCTGTTAATAAGTTGTTAATATATTAAGAAATTTATGTTTATATCTTGTTAATTAATATAAATTTTATCCACATTTTATCAACATATATTAACAGCTAAAATCTTATTTATTCACTTTCATTAACAGATGTTAACACTTCATCCACAAGTTATTAATAATTGTATTTTCTTATAAATTAATAATATAATTCATCTATCCACAAAAATTGCGGACATTATTACTATTAATTTATATATAAAATAAAAATAATAGAGGGAGAAATTTTATGAAATTTACTTGTGATTCAACCTTACTTCAAAACATTTTGCAAAATTCACTTGATTTCTGTTCCCAGAAGTCTATATCCAATTCATCTTTTGTATTACTTACCCTAAACAATAGTTTACTTAATATAAGAACAACTGATGGAAAGATGGGGTTTGATTCTTCTATAAACGTAAAAGGGGAAGAAAACGGTTCAATTGCTCTTCCCTGTGATAAGTTTTTAAATATAATTAAAACCTTCAACAGTGAGAATATAGTATTAGAAAATAAAGATGAGAGTTTTTTATATATAAAAAGTGAAAACAAAGCATCAAATTTTAAAATTAAATATAATGATTCCTCTATTTTTCCTAAAAGAGAAGAAGTGGAAGGAAAGAAAGATATAGAAATAGAAAGTACTAAATTTATTAATATGATAAATCAATCCATTATATCAGTAAATGAAACATATGCTGAGGATAATAAGGCAGTGTTTAACGGTGTATTAATGGATATTGAAAAAAACAAAATCAACATGGTATCCACAGACGGTAAAAGTATGTCTTACATCCAAATTGAAAAAAAATGTGAGCCGAGCGCCGAAGGGAAAAAAATAGTAATACCGGCAAGATTTTTAAAAGAAGTAAGTAAAATATTTAAAATAGAGGAATTCTTGAATATTTACATAAGAGAAAATGCAATATTTATAAAAAACAGCAATACTCTTATTTACAGCAGTTTATATAAGGGACAATTTCCAAATTATAAAAGAGTTTTAGATGCAAATACGGAATACTGCCTTGTATATAAAGTTGAGGATATGCTCCAAGCTTTAAGAAAAGTAATATTAATGGCAGATAATTCTAATAAAAGAATAATATTTAAAATAAAAAAGGGTTTAACCACAATATCCTCCGTAGATAATGATTTAGGATCAGCAAGTGATGAATTAGAGAACAACTTTGAAGGAGAAGAAGTTAAATTTGCACTTAACTACAGTTATTTACTAAATCAGGTAAAGGCCTTAACAAGTGATTATCTAAAAATGGAATTCACTAACAGTGACTGCCAGATAAGAATAAGACCTACAAATGAAGAAAACTACGTTCATATAATAATGCCCATGAGTTTAAATTAAAATGACTATAAAAAGTATAGGAATTAAGAACTTCAGAGCATTAGAAGAAGTAAAATTATATACCGACGGAGATTGCGTAATTTTTATAGGAAATAACGGGGATGGAAAGACAAGTATATTAGAAGCAATATACTATTGTCTTACATCCTCTTCCTTTAGAGCAAAAGAAAATAAATATTTAATAAGAAAGAATAAAGAAGGATTTAATATAAAACTAAATATTTCAGAAGGAGAAAGAGATTATATAATAGATTCTTCCTATAACGGAATTGAGAAAAAAATATTGATAAATGATAAACAAATTTCCGACAGAAGAGAATTAATATATAATTTTCCATGTATTCCTTTTATTTCAGAAGATATAAATTTTATAATCGGTAATCCATCTGAAAAAAGAAAATTCTTTGATCAGGTAATATCATTAACTGACGAGGAATATTTGAGAAGCATAAAAAAATATAAAGGCTATATTACCGAAAGAAACAGATTGTTAAAACTAACGGATAAGAGCTTGTTCTATATAAATGATGAAAATATAGCTTCAACAAATGTTTCTATTCAAAAAAAGAGAAAAGAAGCAGTAAATAAAATAAACAGAATATTAGAAGAAAATTATCAACTGTTTTTTGAAAAAGAAAACAATATAAAAATAGAGTATAAGCAAAACATAGAATCAGATGATAAAGAAGTTATCATGAGAGTATTATATGACAACCGCGACAAAGATATTGAAAGAATGTCCACACAAAGAGGAGTACATCGCGATGAGTTTATAATAAGAAATGGAGGGGATAACTACATTAATTATGCATCAAAAGGACAATTACGACTCCTTGCTCTTTTATACAGATATGCTCAAATAAAGTACATAAACGAGCAAACCGGCAAAAAACCGTTTGTTTTAATAGATGATGTGTTTTTGGAATTAGACAAAGAGAGAAGAAAAGTGTTTTTTGAAAAACTGGAAGGATATTCCGAATTGTTTTTAACATTTCTTCCGGGCGAAAATTACTATAATAATAAAGACATAAAAAATGTTTTTTACACTATTAACAAGGGAATAATTTCAAAATTATGAAAAAAAACAATGTATTATTTTTTAATGAAGAAAAATCCATATTTCAAAATTCATCGGTTTTGATAAAAAAAATAGAAAAAGAAATTTTACCCGAAAGAGGATATATGTATGAAATAAGCAAGAATTGGAATGATATAATAAAATCCAAGTTTATTAATGAAAGCCAGCAAGAACTTCTGTTGAAATACACATATCCCTCTTGTTTAAAAAGATACAGCAAGGCACTATCATACGGCCTATATATAAAATGTAAGCACAGTGAAGTAAAATCCGTTATATTGGCTAATGAGGATAGAATTATCAGCAATATAAACTCCATGTTTAATATGGTTGTGGTAAGCAAAATCAAAATAGTGTAATGTTGACTTGTAAAATGAAAACAAATATAATCTTATTCCGTGTGTTGTTAATTTCACTTTTTTATAAAGATTGAAATGCTAACTTAAAGATATTATTAAAATGGAGATAATATATGAGCAATAAGGGCAAAAGAACTTATCAGCCAAGCAAAACCAAAAGAAATCGTAAATTTGGATTTAGGGCAAGAATGGCAACAAAAGGCGGAAGATTAGTACTCGCCAGACGTAGAGCAAAGGGTAGACGAAAACTTACTGTCTGCGATGAGAAAAAGCCATACTGATTCTGTAATTTCACTAAAAAATAAAAAAGATATAAGTAATATCTTTGAGAGTGGAAAAGTAAAATATATAGACGGAATAGGCATAAGGATTATTAATAATGAAGAGGAATGTAACAGAGTCGTTATAATTCCTCTTCACGGTTACGGAAACGCCGTACAACGAAATAAAATCAAACGCAGAATCAGAGAAATACTAAGACAGTGGAATATCTGTATGGATAAAGGCTACGATATAGCCGTGATTATTAAAAAAACTGAACAAAATACAAATTTTAATCAATTAAAAAACAAAGTTATGGTGTTGCTTAGCCGGTTTAAAATTCTAAATGAAGGAATAATTAAATCATGAGTAAAAATTCTACTAAGGCCATATTGATAATTGTCATTACACTGCTTACTGCAGCTCTTATAGGTTCCATTATCATAAGTATAAATAAAAAGGGCAAAACTGATATTAAAAGCAATGCAGAAGTCCAAGAAGTAAGTTCTGTTAGCATCCAAGAAAGTACAGTTAACCAAAGACGGTTTATTCCCGTAAACAATAACAAACAAAATAAATTGTTTAATTTTGAAACCCCGGTTTATAAAATTGTTTTTGATTCTGCAGGTGCAAGTGTTAAATCCATTATTTTAAAAGAATACAGCGAAGCTGATAAGGAATTGGATTTAATACTCAAAAGCAAGGATTCAGACAGAGCCTTTATGCTGTACGAGGGCAGAAAGATAAACAATAATGCTCTTCCCATAGATGCTCAATTTGATTACAGCATAGACAGTAACAATAACATCATCTTTGAAAATGATTTTTATCTTGCGGATAAAGATGGAAAAGCAACAGACAAGGTTGTTAAGATAAAAAAGACTTACAAAATTGGTGAAAAAGAATACATGATAGCCATAAAGGTAGATGTAATTCCTGTAAACTGCAGTATTTCTGATATAGACGGATATATCTATTCTATAGGATTTGAACCACAAATAGGGCCGGAGTTTTCTTCATCATCCAGTAAGCAGAGCGGGCAAAATATTAGAAATTTCCACATCAAATTACAGAATAAGAAAAAAGCATCTTTGGTTGGTTTTTCCGGAAATTTATTTACATATGAACAGCCCTTTGAATGGTTTGAGCTGACCGGAAAGTATTTCAGTTATATAATTGCTCCTCAAGGCGAAAATTTTCATATATCGGCCATTAAGGAAGGAAGTGAAAAAGAGAAAAATTTGACCTCATCATCCTATCTTGCAAGAACCTATCAGGATGGACAGATAACGGATATATTCAACATATATTTAGGACCTCAGCTTAAAAATAAAATGAATGTTTTCAACAGACCTCAGGATAACTCATTTGGAGTAAAGGATCTGTACTTTGAAAAAGGACTTGAAAGCGGAGGAATGTTCAATTGGTTACAAATAGTGTTAAAGTGGATAATGACCTTGTTTTATTCCATAATACCCAACTGGGGTGTTTCAATAATACTTCTGACATTATTTATCAAAATATTGCTTTTCCCGCTTCAGCAAAAAAGCTTGAAATCATCCGCAAGAATGGGAGAAGTATCACCCAAGCTTAAAGAGATAAAGGAAAAGTACAAGGACGATCCTGAAAAAATGAATGCTGCCACCATGGCGTTGTATAAAGAAGCTGATATTCATCCGTTTATGAGTTTTATTCCAACGTTGATTCAGTTTCCTATTCTTCTTGCCATGTATGGATTGCTTAATAAACATTTTGAATTAAGAGGAGCTATGTTTATTCCCGGATGGATAATGGATCTGTCAGCTCCCGAATCGGTTTTGAGTTTTCCGTTTACTATTCCTTTTATAGGGAATGAGCTCCATTTGCTTCCGATTATTTATCTTGCCACTATGATGTTATTAATGATTTATACTCAAAAAAGCACAGGTGGCGCTAATAATGGTGCGATGCAAATATTTATGACTTACTTTTTCCCGATTATATTCTTTTTTGTACTTTACAATACCTCATCCGGATTACTGTTGTATTGGACAATGTCAAACGTGTTTTCAATTATTCAACAATTCTTTACAAATGTTTTTACCAAGAAAAAGAAAGTTGAACAAAAGATAAAAGCGGAAAAACAAGATAAGGAACACAAACCAACTCTATATTCCGGTGTTCTTCCACCAAAAGCAAAAAGAAAGGAGAAATAATATGTTCAAGGATTATGTAGGAGAAACTGAAGAGGACGCTATAAATACGGCAATAGAAGATTTACACATAGAAAGGGCTGATTTTGACGTTGAAGTTTTAAAAACCGTTAAAAAAGGACTGTTTAAAAAAGGAAGTGTCACCATTCGAGTGTATGTTGGAGAGCATAATGATTCTCCCAAACTTACCGAATTTACTGATGAAGAGCCTTATGAAAACATTGAAATAGAGGAGAGCATTGTAAAAAACACATCAAGTAATCCTCTTCCGGAAAATGAGATTGAAGAAAAAGTTGTGAATTTCTTAATTGAACTTGTGAATAAAACAGGATTTGAAAAAGTTCAGTTTGAAATAACATCAAGAGATGATGACAAACTCACAGTTGCTCTTATTTCCGATGACAGTGCATTGCTGATAGGCCGACACGGACAGAATCTTGATGCAATACAGGTAATAGTAAATGCTTACTATCTGCAGCTGAAGGACAATTCTTATAAGAGAATAGTGCTTGACTCCGAAAATTACAGAATAAGAAGAGAAGAAAGCCTTGTAAAAACAGCATACTATGTTGCTCGTCGAGTTCGCGCAAGCGGTAAAAGTGCATTATTAGAACCTATGAACTCATATGAAAGAAGAATAGTACACAGAGCTCTTGATGAATTTCCCGGAGTAAAAACAGAATCCGAAGGTGAAGGGGCAATTAAAACTATACGAGTTATACCGGAGTAGGAATGGATTACGCTAAAGAATCTTTGCGCTTACACGAAGAATGGAAAGGCAAAATAGAGGTTATATCCACAGTTAAGGCAGATTCAACAGAAGCACTTTCTTTGGCATATACGCCGGGAGTTGCAGAACCTTGCAAGGCAATTCAGAAGGATATAAACAAGTCTTATACTCTTACACGCCGTCATAACCTATGCGCAGTAATAACAGACGGCTCTGCCGTGTTGGGCCTTGGCGATATAGGCCCCGAAGCAGGAATGCCTGTTATGGAGGGGAAGTGTGTTCTTTTTAAAACATTTGGTGATGTTGATGCTTTCCCTATATGCGTAAAAACCCAAGATGTAGATGAATTTGTAAATACCGTTTACAACATTTCAGGTTCGTTTGGCGGAATTAACCTTGAAGATATTGCTGCTCCAAGATGTTTTGAGATAGAAGAAAAGCTAAAGAAAAAATGCGATATTCCCATATTTCACGACGATCAACACGGCACGGCAATCATTACCCTTGCAGGGCTGTCTAATGCGCTAAAAGTAGTTAACAAAACAAAAGAGAACGTCAAAATAGTTACATCAGGTGCAGGGGCTGCCGCAATAGCTATTGTAAAATTGCTGTTGAGCGCAGGGTATAAAAACATAACAATGTGCGACAGATCCGGAGCGATTTATAAAGGAAGAGAAAATCTAAACTCTATCAAACAACAGATGGCTCTTGTAACAAACCCAGATATGAAAAAGGGCGCTTTATCGGATGTTATAAAGGGTGCTGATGTGTTTATCGGCGTGTCTGCACCGGGTGTTCTTACAAAAGAGATGGTTAAAACGATGGCTGTGAACTCCATAGTATTTGCATGTGCAAACCCCACACCCGAAATATTTCCCTCAGATGCCAAGGATGGCGGAGCTAAGGTTGTAGCAACAGGCAGAAGTGACTATCCAAATCAGATAAATAACGTACTTGCATTCCCCGGAATATTTCGCGGAGTATTTGATGTTAGGGCAAGAGAGATAAACGAAGAGATGAAATTAGCTGCAGCAAATGCTTTACAAAATCTTGTAAGCGACGATGAATTGAATGCCGATTATATTATTCCAAAGGCATTTGATAAAAGAGTAGGAGCGGCAGTTGCTAAAGCAGTTAGAGAAGCCGCAATTAAAACAGGAGTTGCAAGAATCTAAAGCTATTTAGGAATATATAAGGTAAATTCCGAGCCTTTGTTGTTTCCTTTGCTGTCTGCCGTAGTTTTTCCCTTATGAAGTTCCGCAATGTGTTTTACTATAGACAGCCCCAATCCGGTTCCGCCGGACGATCTTGATCGTGACTTATCGACTCTGTAAAACCTCTCAAATATTCGGTTTATGTCCTTCTTGTCTATTCCTATTCCATTGTCTTTAATTTGAAAGCAAACGTATTTTGAATCCTCATAAACTTGTAATTCAATAACAGAGTTTTCGGGGGAATATATAACGGCATTTGAAATTAGATTTGTGATTGCCTGAACCAAAAGCCCCTTATGGCAAGTAATTTTATAGTTGTCGGAAAGAGTTAATTTGCAATCAAGAGTATCAGAAGCTTTTTGTATTCGGTAGGATGATGCCTCAACAACCTCATCAATGAGTTCTTTTAAGGATACACTTGAAAACGAGTATTGTATATCAGAACACTCAAGTGATGAGAGTAAAAGCAGATCTTTTACAATGTTTTCCATTTGAACGGAGTTTTTCAATATTATGTTCAAAAAGTTTTTTGTGTTTTCATCTTTTGAGTTTTCATCCTGCAACAATAGCTCTGTAAAGCCTTTTATTGCGGTAAGGGGAGTTTTTAATTCGTGAGAAACATTGGCAACAAAGTCTTTTCGAGTTCTTTCAAGTACGGACAGCTGATTTATTTGATCACGTATGGAAAGAGCCATGTTATTAAGCGTTTCGTACAATATTGTTATTTCTTTTATCGATGAGGACAAATGAGGGGTTTCATATTCGCCTTTATTGTATTTGTTTGCTATTTTGACTATTGAGTATATGGGCTTTGTTATATGCAAATAAACATAAATGGACAGCGCAATCATTATGGATGTAAGAATTAAAAGAAGGGGCAATAATACTACAATGAAAGTTCTTTGGTATTGAGATATTATTTCAAATTTAGACGAAATTCTTAACACAAGATTGTCGCTGCACTTTAAAGCATAATAAATATATACATCCGAAAAGGTTGAGCTTTTTCTTTTGTCATATCCTTCATTTAAATTAAAAGCATCAATTATTTCCTTCCTGCTTATATGGTTTTCTAATGGCGTGTAATTGTCATTGCTTTCGTATATTACATCTCCCTTTGCATCAACTGCAGTTATGCGTATATTGTTGTTTGATGAGTACTTCTTAAAAAACACATCGTCAGCTTCAGATATGGAACTATCACTGTTAAAATAGTCCTTTAAAAAAACCGCATGCTGCTTTAATTCTTTAAGCTTTGCATCCTTTGTTGTTTTTGAAAAAGAAACATATGCTGCAATGGTAACAAGCAATGTTGTAAGGCTAAGCAGTAAAATAGAATAAACGATGATTTCCGTTTTAAAACTTATTCTTCGTTTTCCCACTTATATCCAACCCCCCAAACGGTTTTTATGTTGTTTGCATATTTACCGAGTTTTTTTCTAAGCGTGGCAATTTGAACATCAACGGTTCTGTCTGTTGCTATGAACTCATTTCCTTTTGTCAATTCTGCAATTCTCGGTCTTGTGAATGTCACACCTTCGGCGTTTATAAGTGTTGTTATAATATTAAACTCCGTTGCGGTAAGATAGATCTCCTTGCCGTCTATAAAGCACTCGTGCTTAAGGGTGTTCACCTTAAGGGTTTTATATGTAAATTCCGGTTTTGTATCTGACACGCTGTTTGAAAACACCTTATTCTTCTTTATAAGGCTTTTCACTTTAACAAGCAGTATTTTTGAACTAAAAGGTTTACATAAATAGTCATCAGCTCCAAGCTCAAGCGCCGTAACTACATCGGATTCGTCAGTTTTTGCCGATACTATTATTACCGGAAGATCCTTCAATCCCTTTTCGTATCTAATATGTTTAAGCACATCCGAGCCGTCGATTTTAGGGAGCATCATATCAAGCAATACAAGAGAAAGATGTGAGGATGTGTCTATCGCCCTTATAGCTTCCTCTCCGTCATAAGCTTTTAACACATTGTACCCTTCGTTTTTTAAATTGTAATAAAGGAGAGCTGATATATCCTCGTCATCTTCTACAACTAAAACGGTATGCTCATTCATGATTTACATTATAAAAGAACGACGAATTTATAAAAAGGATGATTTTAATACTTTTTTAATACTTTCTTTAAAGTCTTTTAACATGGAAAACATATCATTTGTTACAAAAGGAGTAGATATGAATTTCATTAAAAAATTGACAATCAGCCTGATGACTGTTTTAGTAACAGTATGTTTGTTATCATGTTCAAAAAAGAACGCTGAAAACAGCGACAGCGTGAAATACACTTTTGGAGGCTCATCTACGGTTGCACCGATAGTAAACGAAGCCATAGGATCATATGAAAAGAAAAATCCCGGTGTATCTATTTCGTATGAAACACTTGGTTCATCCGTAGGTATTAAGCAACTGGGAGTAGGTACATTGTCCCTTGCAGCTTCAAGCCGTGATTTAAAACAGAGTGAATTAGACAAAGGCTATGTTCCTCATACAATAGCTCTTGACGGTTTAAGCATTGCTGTTAATAAAGATGTAGATATCAACGACATATCCATGGAAACGCTTGCAAAGATTTTCAGCGGAGAGATAACCTCCTGGAAAGATATAAACGGCAAGGATGAAAAAATTGAATGTATTATGAGGGATGAAACAAGCGGTACATATAGTTCGTTTAATGAAATAGTTATGGCACCTTATAAAAAGGAAGTAAAGAGGGATGCTTTGGTTGCACGTGAAAACGGGGAGAGCGCAATAAAAATTGCTTCCACTCCGGGCAGCATAGGATATATCGGAATGTCGTTTGGAAAAATTGTTGAAGAATACGGCGGTAAGATTTTATCGGTTGACGTTGTGTTGCCCACAAGTGAAAACGTAAGGAGCAAAAAATACCCGATAAGCAGAGCGCTGTACCTTGTAACAAACGGCAAGCCCACTGAGGGAATAGAAAAATCTTTCATAGATTATGTGCTGTCTGCTGAAGGTCAGACAATTGTAGAAAACAACGGATTTATAAGGGTTAATTGATAATATGTTTAATAAAAGCATTAAAGTTAGAAAATACA
>JAQYLW010000083.1 GCA_028719825.1 Spirochaetales bacterium
TGCTTTATCAATAAAAGTATTAGGTGAAAGACTTAATTCAGGTTTAACTTCAACAGACTCACTTGAGATTGTGATTTCACTATCATTCATACCGCTTATTGGATTCTTTTTGAATGTCACAGTCCATGTAGGAGCAGATGGTATGTTGAATTTTACCTCATCTCCCGTAACTTTGTTTTGTAAACCCTCATCGCTGAGCGCCTTATACCATGCACTATCTTCTCCGTAATACAGGTTTTGCTTTTGTCCATCAATTTCTAACGTGAGTGTTTTGTAGGGCTTTGGTCTTTCCGTAGCAAGATTCTGCGGACAGGAAATAAGCATAAATGCGCTTATTACAATTAATGCAATTACACCAAATAAATTCCAATTGTTTTTTCTTTTCATTGTATCCTTCCTTGAACACCGATAATGTCATAGATTTATTAGCATATAAAAAATCATCAATGAACGCAATATTGAATTATCAAACCTTTTTCGCACGGCTAAATGCTTACTTATACGTCGCTTGATTACAAGGTTCCTGCCACAGAGGGTTTTAATATTTCCATTCCTCCCTCATGTCGTTATATTTATTCTTATATACTTTATTAACTTATCCTCGTTATTTTATTGTATAAAACAGCGATTTTCTTTATTATTAATTCAATTATCCAAAAACAAAATTTCCAAAAAGGAGAATGTAATGAAGAAATTCATCAAAACATTAGTCATTCTTTTGGTAACTCTGTGTATCTTTACATCCTGTAGTAAAAAAAGTGATGCAGGTACATCAGATAAAAAAGAGTCATCCAAATCCTTAAGATTTGTTACAGGCGGAGAAAGCGGAACTTATTACGCATTCGGCTCCGTTCTTGCACAGCATGCAACAAACAATACGCCATATCGTATTACCGGTCTTGTAGGCGCAGGCTCAAGAGGAAACGTCCTTGAAATTCAGGACAGAAACGCAGATCTTGGTTTTTGCCAAACAGACGTGCTTGCATACGCTTATAACGGTACAAACCTTTTTGCTAAAGACGGTAAAGTTGATAGCATAAAAACGGTTGCTGCCTTATATCCGGAACCTGTTCAGGTTATCTCTGTTAATCCACAGATTAAAAGCATCGCTGATCTTAAAGGGAAAAGAGTTTCCATAGGCTCTGCAGGATCGGGTGTATATTTTAACGCCATGGATTTCTTAAACGCTTACGGAATGACAGAAAAGGATATAGTTCCTACATATCAATCATTCGGAGACAGCGCATCTGATCTTAAAGACGGAAAAATCGATGCTGCATTCATAGTTGCCGGCGCGCCAACAACCGCAGTTGTTGATCTTTCAACTACAAGAGACGTAAACATCATAAGTATTGATGATGAACATATAAACACGCTTGTTCAAAAATCCCCGTTCTATACCAAATATATTATCCCTGCATCTGTTTACAAAACCGATAGCGACATTACTACTCTTGCAGTAGGTGCTGTTGTAGTAGCACATGAAAGCATTTCCGACGATGCAATCTATGCCTTTACAAAAGACATGTTTGACGACCCCGCATCCCTTGTGAATACGCATGCAAAATACAACGAACTCAACCTTGATTTCGCAACAAGTGTAACAACTGTTCCGTATCATCCCGGTGCCGCTAAATACTTTGCGGAGAAAGGATATAAGGTAGAAACAAAGTGAGTAAGTTTTTTGAACATTTTCATAAAGGACACTCATCCGCAGAAGGTTCTGATGACATTAACCATTTAATGCGCAGGTTTGATAAGGAATCCAACACAAGAGTATGGACAGGGTGGAGAAAGACGATTATTAAGTATATTTCGGCGTTTTTCTCTTTATACTGCATTTACATGACACTGTTCAGCACTGCACTTCCCGAAGTAAGGCTTACGCGTTTTATTGCATTTGTTATAATTTTGGGATATCTTCACTATCCGCACCGCAAGGGACGATGTGAAGAGAACTATATGCCGATAGCAGACATTGTTCTTATGATTATAGGAGCAGCCTGCTTTTTGTATTTTTCATTTTTTGCAATGCAGATAATAGAGGTCGCGCACAGGATCGCCCCATATCAGGTTATTATAGGGTTATTGGGGATTCTTGTACTGTTAGAACTCACAAGAAGATGCGTAGGACTTCCGATACTCTGCGTACTCGGCGTACTGTTGATTTATACATTTATAAATCAGACATCGTGGACAGGCTCGTTTCTAAAAGCATTAAGAACAATAATATATAAACTTTTTTACACGACAAACGGTGTAATCGGAACTCCAATAAGCGTTTGCTATACTTATATTGTTCTGTTTATTCTGTTTGGAACCTTTCTTTCAAAAACAAGCATAGCAGATCTGTTTATTGCGTTTGCCAATAAACTTGCCGGAAAAACGGCAGGTGGACCTGCAAAGGTTGCAGTTATATCTTCTGCGCTTTGCGGAATGGTTTCAGGCTCATCTGTGGGCAACACGGTAACAACGGGAAGCGTTACAATTCCTATGATGAAGAAAACAGGATATAAGCCTGAATTTGCCGGTGCGGTTGAAGCTGCTTCTTCCACAGGCGGACAGATTATGCCCCCTATTATGGGTGCAGCTGCCTTCCTTATGGCAGAATACATGGGAGTTCCTTATTCAAAGGTTGCTTTAATGGCAATACTTCCTGCTCTTCTATATTTTATAGGTATTTTTATTCCGGTGCATTTAGAGGCAAAAAGGCTTAACCTTAAAGGAGTATCTGAAGATAAAATAATCAGCTGGGGAGAATTGTTAAAGAATTGTTACTTGTTTATCCCCTTGGTATTATTGATCTTTCTTGTTGCAACGGGCAAAAGAACAATGCAGTTCAGTGCGGCAATATCCATTTTAGCGTGTGTAATTGTCGGCTTCATCAATCCAAAAAACAGACTTAACTACGACAAGATAATAGAAACTCTTGAAAGTGGTGCTAAGGGAGCCATAACCGTGTCGGTAGCATGCGGAGTTGCAGGTCTTGTTGCAGGATGCATAACAGTAACAGGTCTTGCTTCTACCCTAATAAACGCTATTGTAAGCATATCCGGCAATTTTAAAATTATAGGACTTGCTCTTACGATGATTTGCTGTATTGTTTTGGGAATGGGAGTTCCTACAACTGCAAACTATTGTATTATGGCATCAACCTGTGCCCCTATTCTCATTCAGCTGGGGATTGATAAAATAGCGGCTCACTTCTTTGTTTTCTATTTTGGAATAGTAGCCGATATCACTCCACCCGTTGCTCTTGCAGCATATGCCGGTTCTGCCATAGCAAAGGCAAACCCCATGAAAACAGGAATTACGGCTACACGCCTTGCCATTGCGGCATTTGTGGTTCCGTTTGTATTTGCTTTGAACCCTTCTCTGCTGTTTGTAGGCGTAACACATTGGTATCAGGTTATTCAGATAATCGTAACCTCGATTTTTGGTATATACGGTATATCTGCTGCTCTTGAGGGATATGTATTTAAAAACAACGGCATTATTGAAAGAATAGTTTATTTGATAGCAGGACTTACGCTTATAGTACCTGAAAATATCACCGATATAATTGGGCTTACCGTGCTTATAGGCCTTTCGGTGTTCGATTTAATTAGCGCAAAAAAGCTAAAATCAAACACATCCGCCATTTAGGTGGGTGTTTTTTTTGATTTACACGGCATTAATTTTGCATATACAATATATTTTACACTTAAGGAGAAACAATAATGGAAAAATTGTTCAAGTTAAAACAACACGGAACAAATGCAAAGACAGAAGTTCTTGCAGGAGTTACAACGTTCCTTACGATGATTT
>JAQYLW010000084.1 GCA_028719825.1 Spirochaetales bacterium
ATTTAGGATCAAGATAGTCCTTTGGATCAAAGTTTTTAACTTCGGCATTAACATTAATTTTAATATCGCTCTTATCAAAAAGGGTTATGGGACCTATACCGTTTGTTTCGTTTTTAACAGCATTCCAGAATGTATCTACGCCAATACCTATGGGACTTACAACACCCAGCCCGGTTACTACAACTTTTCTTCTATTATTATTCATATTTATACCGTATTATAAGATTTTTAATTTCATTTTTTCAATTAACAATATAGTTATAATATGTTGTCTTTGGAGGTTTTGTTAACTATAATAATTACAGCATGAGAAAAGCCAATTTACAATCGACTTTTTCTAAAATGAATTTCTTTAAGGTCATTGCCATTGTTTTACTTGTTTTCATATGTTTAGCCTCGTGTGCAGAAAGCGGCAAAATCATTGAACAGGGTATAAATCAGGGGAGCGGCGAAAACAATTCTTCAACACCGGAGCAAGGCGATAATTCACAGAATACAGACAGCGGAGATAACAATTCTTCCATCCCCTCCCAGGGCGACGATTCACAGAATACAGACAGTGGAAATAACAATCCTTCAACACCGTCCCAGGGCGATAATTCACAGAATACAGAAAGCGGCGACAATACTTCAGAAGAGGATAAAAAACCCTCTGGTGAACCTGAGATACAGCCGCCTACAGAAGAGGGTGGTGAGCCCGAACAGGGCAAGGACGATGAGGGACAAACAGAAAATCCGAATGAGGGTGATACAATTGAGGATGAGAAAGACCCTACCCTCACCCATGTGTTTTTAAACGGAATGGGCGATCAAAATCCCGTTTTGAATTATAACAAACAGTATTACATTTACGAGGACGAAAACACAAATTGGTATGATGTAAAAAAATTCGGAGGCGATTCACACCTGTGTTGGGCTGCAACATCCGCAGGAATGCTGCACTGGTGGACGGCAAACAACAGAGCTCATATAACAGAATATAAGAGAATAAACGGTATAGACGAAAACGACAGCGCTTACAACACCACTTATAAATACGATGGAAGAAATGAGGGATACGGCTCATCAGACGATCCAAAAAGCGCAATATTCAACAAGTTTAAAAAGAGCTTTACCAATCGTGGAGGGGATATTGCCTCCTCTATATACTGGTATCTTATAGATGCTCCACGGGGGGATGTAGCTCCGCTTGCCCTGTTTAAGGATGTGTTTACAAAAAGCGATGAAATAGTAAAACGCTCGTATGTTCATGACGGCAAAACGGAATTTGAAAACATAGTAAAAACCGCAATCAAAAACGGATATGCCGTTGGAATGGAATACAGTTACACCTCAAAACAAGGAAAGCATGCCGTAAATATATGGGGCTACTCTCAAAACAAAAGGGGCGATATAGTCGCTTTGTGGATTACCGATTCCAACCTTGCCATACCCTACTACACACCTATGATGAACTACGGAGTTATGTACAAAAGCAACGACAACAGCATTTATCTTACAAATCTCTCATCGGCCTCTTACGGTGAAGAAAAAGGAATTTTCGCCAAGGTCATAGAGCTTGTGGTGCTTGAAAACAGCAGCGAACTCTTTGAAAAATATTTGAATGAACATAGCTCCCCCTCCTATTCCTTAAACTAACTGTGATGTGATTTTTTAATGGCAATTTGTTATTATAATCATATCTATGAAACGATTTATCAGATATTTTAAACCTCATTTAAAACTGTTTATTCTTGATCTTATAGCCGCAACCATAGTATCGGCTATTGATCTTTTATTCCCTGCCGTTACAAGATGGTGCCTATACTCTCTGATTCCATCAGGGAAATGGCAGACCTTTTGGCTTGTTATGGCAAGCATATTTGCCTTTTATATTATCCGCACGCTGCTTACTTATGTAATGTGGTTTTACGGACATAGTTTTGGAGTAAGAGTTGAAAGCGATATGCGCCGTGATGTATTTATGCACATACAGAACCAAAGCTTTGAATTTTTCGACTCATCACGCACGGGCGATTTGCTCAGCCGCCTTACAACCGACCTGTTTGATATCACGGAAATGGCACACCATGCACCGGAGGATCTATTTATATCAACCATTACAATAATCGGATCTCTTGCAGTTATGTTTAGTATCGAATGGCGCTTGGCAACAGTTATAGCGATTACCGTGCCGCTTTTTCTTCTGATTGTTATCAAAATGAGAAAAAACATGCACGACGTTTCCGTAAACGTAAAGCGAACCACATCGGGAATTAACACCGAATATGAAAGCGAAATATCGGGAATGCGAACAACAAAATCGTTTGGAAACGAACAAATTGCATTAAAAAAGTTTGAGTCATCATCGGGAAAGTTCAAAAACGCAAAGTACAAGTTCTACAAGGCTATGGGCATGTTCAATTCGTCCATGGAACTTTTTTTATGCTCCATGAATGCAATTATAATAGCAGTTGGCGGATGGCTGATAATGAAGGGAGGAATGAACGTTGTTGACCTCATTACATTCAGCTTATACATATCAACATTTGTATCCCCCGTGCGCCGTCTTGCAATGACATCGGAGATGATAGCAAACGGAAACGCAGGATTAAAGCGCTATGAAGAACTTATGAATATAGAGCCAAGCATAAAGGAAAAACCCGATGCAAAAGAGCTTAGAAATGTAAAAGGTGAAATAGAGCTCTCTAATGTTTCGTTTGAATACAAAACAGGAGCAGAGGTTCTGCATAATGTTAGCATCAAGGTGAATAGCGGTGAAACTATTGCCCTTGTAGGCCCCTCAGGCGGAGGAAAAACCACAATAGCAAACCTTATCCCTCGTTTTTATGATGTTACAAGCGGAGAGGTAAAAATAGACGGTCACAATGTAAAAGATCTCACGCTTTCTTCCATTCACAGGAACATAGGCATTATATCGCAGGACGTGTTTTTGTTCGCAGCGAGCGTTAAAGAAAACATACGTTACGGAAGAATAGATGCAACCGACGAAGAAGTGGCAGATGCCGCGAAAAAGGCGGAAATTTACGACGACATAATGAACATGCCAAACGGATTTGACACGAACGTGGGCGAAAGAGGCGTATTGCTTTCGGGAGGACAAAAACAGCGCATTGCAATTGCACGCATATTTTTAAAGAACCCCCCTATTCTGATATTAGACGAGGCAACAAGCGCACTGGACAACATAACAGAGGATAGAATACAAAAGACATTTGATAAGCTTGCAACAAACAGAACGGCTATAATTATTGCTCATAGGCTTTCAACCATAAGGGGGGCAACAAAGATAGCGGTTGTGGAAAACGGAAAAATCACGGAAAGCGGCGCTCATGAAGAACTTATGAATAAAAACGGCGAGTATTTTAGGCTTGTTTCACTTCAGGAATAGAGCAATTGCCCGAATGCAAAATAACCTATATATTTAAGATACAGGAGTTTATTATGAAGCTTTTAACCAAGGTGGTAACAATTATGATTATGATTTCATCAATTTTAGCTGTAAGCTGTGTAAGTGACAAAACACTCAGCATGAAAAAAGCAGTTGAGGCAAGAAAATCAATAAGGCAATTCCCCGATGACATGCCACTGTTTGATTCTAAGATAGAGATGATACAAGGATGGATTAAACGCGTGAACGAAGAGAGTGGTTTAAACGTTGAATTCATTGCCGATGGTAATATTGCAATTAATCCTGAGGTATATACGCGTTTTTCGGGCCCCAAATCTCTTATAGTTATGAAGGGTGCCGCAAACGATGAGAACCTTGCAGAGAAGGTTGGTTATTTTGGAGAAGAATTGGTGCTTAAATGCGTAAGTAAGGGACTGGGTACCTGCTGGGTCGGAGGCTCTGTTGACAGAACGGCAATCAACGTACCAAATGGAGAAATGCTTATTTGCGTTATAGCCGTAGGCAACACAAAGGATGGGATAAATCCGCCTGTTGAATCGCGTGATCGCAAACCTATTGAAGAGAGAATCAACAGCAACGAAGAATATCCAAAATGGGTTTATTACGGAGCAGAAGCCGTTCAGGCTGCACCAAGTGCAATGAACGCCCAAACCCCTATGATTAATTACATAGACGGAAAAGTAACAATGAGCGTGGATATATCTGATAATGACGGGGTGGCTGCTTTATTGAGTTTAGTGGATTTGGGAATTGCTAAAAAGCATTTTGAAATCGGCGCAGGATCCGGAACATTTGATTTTGGAAACAATGCTGAATTTAAAAAAATAATATATTAATTTGTTAATTTAGCGAAAAAAAAGAGGACAGATTGTCCTCTTTTTTTATAGGCAGGATAATGCCTTGTTTTTTATTTCCTTAAATATTTCAAAAACAATCATATGGTTATATGGTTGCTATTTTAAAGCCTACTTTAAATGCCTTTGATGAGGGAATAGAAAATGCCGTTAAATAATCTTCAAGTGGGAAAAACATGGTTTGAGGCAAATAGGGATGCTGCTTTAATACGTATAGAGCATCTTTAAAATCACCGCATCTGCTGCCTATGAGTTTTATTTCATTAACCACTATTTTGTTCAAATCCATTTCACACTTGCCGGCGCGTGTGGTTTTGACTATTACTCGCCCTCGACGCGACACATGAGAGAGCGCTTCCTCCATTCCGCTATCGCTTCCGGTTGCTTCAAAAATCACATCATATTCCCTGTCATCCGAAAAACTAAGTATTTTTTCAGCTGAGGTGAAATTCGAGAGTTTTTCAGGGTGTTTCCCCTTTACCGTAATATTTTTTACATTTGGAGCAAAATAGATCAAACCAAGGTAGATAAGGTATGCAAGCCTTCCGTCCCCCATAATCAAAACACTCTCGTTCTCTTTAACAGATGCATCCTTTACCGCGCTTATAGCAGCAGCAAGAGGTTCTGTAAACAACGCTTCTTCATCGCTGATATCACTGTCTACTTTGTATAGATTTTTTAAAGGTATACTAAGGTATTCGGCAAAACAGCCGTCGTGACCTGTTATTCCTATGCATGTTCTGTCAGGACAGTGCTTTTCCATGCCCGAAAGGCAGTATTTACACTTTCCACACCCTATGTTGATACTTCCTACAACACGCTCTCCGATGAGGGATTTATCCGCTGCCTTTTCTACCTTTCCAACCCATTCGTGCCCAAGAACGCCATGAAAGTCTTTGTAACCCTTCATTATCTCCCTATCGGTATTACAAATGCCTGCAAGGCTTATTTTCACAAGCGCTTCATCATCCGTTATTTTAGGAACGGGATAATCAACCATTTCAAGTTTATTTGAAAACACCAATGCTTTCATGCATTTACCCTTTAATCGCTCCTACTAAGGACATTATGTACGAGGAAAAAACACTGCCTCTTTTTGATGCAACTTCCACAACATCCGTTCCGTCCAAAAGTGCGCTGCTAAGGCCTGCTGCCATGTTTGTAATAAGGGAAAATCCTAAAACTTCAACGTTAGCATGGCGAAGTGCTATTGCTTCAACAACCGTGCTCATTCCGCATGCTCCCCATCCTAAGGACTTATAAAAGTTTATCTCGGCAGGAGTTTCAAACTGAGGCCCCGATAATTGAACATAAATTCCTTCTTTTAAATCCAGCTTACATTTTGCGGCAACAGAGCGAGCTATTGAACAAAGCTCTTTTGAATACACATGCGTCATATCGGGGAAACGAACTCCGAGTTCATCAATGTTCTCCCCCCTTAACGGAGAGGGAATAAACGAGGAGATATGGTCTGTTATCATCATTATATCCCCAACCGAAAAGCCGCTTGCCATTCCTCCTGCCGCATTTGTTAGAATTGCCTTTTTAATACCCATAAGAGCCATTAATCGCTGAGGAACAACAACGGTTTGTATATCGTATCCTTCGTAATAATGAACTCTCCCCTGCATAAGAACACAAGGAACATCATTTATATATGCAAAAAGATACTGCCCCTTATGGTCAGGAGCCGTACTTTTTGGAAAGCCGTCAATAGAGGTATAGGGAATAATCTTATCAACTTTTATACTGTTTAAGATATCACCAAGCCCCGATCCGAGAACTATACCTATTTCGGGCTTATAAGGTATTTCTTTTTTAATGCTTTCATACATCGCTTCAAGTTTTTTTCCGCCTACGGACATTTTAATCTCCTTTTTTATAATTATAGCACGGTTTGAAAAAGGAATTATTGCAGAGAGAATATATTTATGATAAAATAAGCACGCTCTATGGTAGCTTTGTATAAAGCGAGAGTAAAGGAGAAAATATGGATAATTCAGTAAAGCAGTTCAGTGCAAAACTCAGAACTTCGGATTTTGGCTCTGCAGGAAGCAGAAGGCTTGTTAGAAACGGTATGATTCCCTGCGTTGTTTACGGACAAAACGAACCCGTACATTTTACAATTGACGCACGCGATTTTGCCAACAAAAGACGCTATCTGACAAAGAGTACAATTCTTGACATTGACATTGATGGAAAACAGATAAACGCATTTGTTAAAGATGTTCAGGAAGACTTTATGACAGGTAAAGTACAACACATAGACTTTTATGAAATACTTCGTGGTAAGCTTCTTCAAACACGTGTTAAGATTGTTCTTGAAGGTACACCTACAGGAGTAAGGGCAGGCGGAGTTTTGGAGCACGTATTGTACGAAGCTGAGGTTGAATGTTTCCCACGTCACCTTCCCGATGCAATTAAAGTTAATGTTGAAAATCTTGACGTTAACGAAACCTTGCTTGTTAAAGACCTTCCGCAGTATGAAGGGGTTAAGTATCTTGAGGACGAAAACGCAACTGTTGCAACAATCAAGTATGTAAAAGATACTACTGCAGAACCACAGGCAGAAACCGCAGAAGCAGCAGCTGCTCAACCTGCAGCACCCGCACCGGAGGGAGCTAAAAAATGATTATTGTACTTGGATTGGGAAATCCGGGTAAACAGTATGAAAAAAGCCGACATAACGTCGGCTTTTCTGTTCTTGACGAATGTGCAAAAGAGCTTAATTTATCGTTTAGAGAAACGAAAAAACAATATGCCATAACAGAGACAAGTATAAACAACAATCGTGTTTCCTTTGTAAAACCCTTAACGTTTATGAATCTCTCCGGCAATATACTCCCTTATTTCAGCAGTGAAAAAATCGACAAACTCATAGTTGTTGCCGATAATATAGATCTGGAATTAGGAAAGGCAAGATTTCGCTTTTCGGGCGCTTCTGCCGGACATAACGGGCTTAAAAGTATAATAGCGCACTATGGGAATGATTTTTACAGATTATACATTGGAGTAGGACGGCCAGAGGGGGATGTTATAAACCATGTGTTGGGAAGCATGCAAAAAGAAGAAAGAGTAATACTTGATAATGTTATACACAATGCAGCCATTTCTCTTATAAAATATCTAAATACAGACGACAAAGAAGCGTTTTCCCGTGATTTATCAATTTGAAAAGAAAATACAAGCTATTCTTAATAAGTACGAAATTGACAAAACTACCCCTCTCATTTGTGCCTTCTCAGGCGGTGCTGATTCGCTCTCAACCCTAATTGCCCTTAAAAAACTTGGCTATAACGTGAAAAGAGCAATTTATGTCAATCATGCCCTAAGATCAAAAGAAGAGCTTGATAGAGAGATTATTTTAAACAGAGAAAACGCTAAAAAACTAAACGTTGCTTTTGAAATAAAAAACACCAAAAGCGGAGAAATACTCTCAAAGGCAAAACAGGACAATATCGGCATAGAGGCCGCAGGACGGGAACTCCGCTTATCCATTTTGGAACAAGAAATGAATAGCGGCGGCGAGAGTTTTATTGTAACCGGACACAACAGAAACGATAGAGATGAATGGGATATAATATCATTTTTCAGAGGGAGCCTTAAAAACACCACAATTCCCTATTGCCGAAAGCCTTTTATCAGACCGCTTTTGAATACAACGCATAAGGATGCCGAAAAATACTGTAAGCTTTGCGGCTTTGAATACTCTGAGGACTCAACAAACAAGAGCGAGGATAACCTTAGAAGCAAAATACGCATCAATTTGATTAAAAGCATAGAAAACGTTTTCCCCTCATTTACAAATGCGCTAAACATCAAAAGAGAATTAGAAGAATTTGATGATGAAAAACAAATAGCAACACAAAAATCAGAGTATTTTGGGCTGGAATGCATAGCTATAAACATCGCTGATATGAAAAACACCTCGGCAAGAAACAAGGTAAATGCTGTATTGAACGCCTTTTCATCCTTTGATAAAAGTTCATACGGAGGAAGATTTGCCCTCTCTGATGTAAGGGAAGTCCTTACGCTTATTGGAGAAAACAATTCCAAAACTCTTTTGATTTCAGGTATATACGTTTTTAAAACAAGATGTTTTCTTTCGGAAGAAAAACTGATTTTTATTTCAAAAAGAACCGTGGATAATGCTTTTGTGCGCAGGGATAAAAACGAGGTATATGCAGAGGAAAACATCAAGATTAAAACACCCTGTGGAACCAAAAGCGCCCTTAAAATATTAAAGGACAAAAAAGTTCCACGCATTATCAGAGGGCTTATTAAAATATCAGATATTAAAAATATCTAATCCCTTATCTTTTCACGAAGAATATAGCCACTTTTAAGCTGTTTATCCGTTTTTATATATCCCTTCATACAATGATCTATATGCTCGACATTTTCAAAGTCTTTGTTAAGAGTTTCAACACAGCCCAAAGAAACAGACAAAACATCCGGTCCTATGGCTTCAATTTCACGTTTTGAAGAAATCTGATATTTGATATCGACTTCCCATACTCCTTTTTTTACTTCGCTGATAACGGTTCCCAAAAATCTGTATAAACGGGTATATTCCTCACGTGGAGGAGCAAAATCCGTCCTTTCATTGTTGTAAAAAAAGCCTGTTGTCCATTCCCTATGTGAAACCTTTTCTATCTCATCCCTGAACAAAACTGCATCCTTATCCTTATCAAGCATTTTTCGGTATGCTCTGGTAATAAGAGCAGCATAATAGGTGCTTTTCATTCTCCCTTCTATCTTGAGGGACGAAACGCCTGCAGCTATAAGCTCATCAAGATGATCTATCATGCATAAATCCTTTGATGAGAGAATAGTATTCCATCCGTTATGCTCTTCAAGCGGAAGATATTCGCCCTCTCTTTTTTCTTCTTCAATGGCAACTCTGTACTTCCACCTGCAGGTATGGGCGCACTCACCCCTGTTTGCAGAGCGATGCGTTGTAACGGATGAGAGAATACATCTTCCACTTACTGCCATGCACATAGCCCCGTGCACGAAAACCTCTATTTCCATGTCAGGCACTGCATCTTTTATGCGCCTTATGTTGTCTATATCAACTTCTCGTGCAAGTATTATTCTGGAGAACCCCAAATCTTTATATACTTTCACACTTTCGCTGTTTGTACAGGATGCCTGAGTTGAGAGATGCAATGGAACAGACGGAAAATGCCTTTTAAGACACATTGCAGCACCTAAATCGCTTACTATAAAGCCATCAACGTTCAGATCCTTTATTTCGCCGATATTTTCGTTCAGTGTTTGTATATCGTTATCGAAAAAAAACATATTAACGGCAGCATAGAGCTTTTTGCCCTTGTATTCATTCTTTACATCGTTAATTGCTTTAAGAGTTGCACTATCGCTTTTAATTCCACTTTCTCTAAGAGAAAACTGGTTTATACCTATATATGCAGCATCGGCACCATAGGCATAGACCGTTTTTAGTTTTTCAATATCCCCTGCCGGAGAAAGAAGCTCCGGAACGTTGTTGTTTATGCTCATTTTTCCTTTTCTTCCTTGAGTTCTTCCCCGAATGCGATTTTTATCCCCTCTTCTATGGTGGATATGGTATGAATTGTTACACCCTCTGTTACTTCCGCATCTATGAGTTTAAGATCGGGTACATTGCTTTTTGGAATAATAATATGCTCAACCTTATTGCGTTTTGCACCCAATATCTTCTCTTTAAGTCCACCTATTGCGGTAACCTCTCCAAGAAGATTTATTTCTCCTGTCATAGCAAGGTTTGGCACGATTGCTTTTTTAATATACATAGAATAAAAAGCTGTAGCAAAAGCTATTCCGGCAGATGGCCCGTCCTTTGCGGTTGCTCCCTCGGGGATATGAAGGTGGAAGTTATTTTGAGTAAAGAAGTCATTTGCTTGTTCATCTTTATCCACATATCCCTTAAGCCAGGTAAATGCTATGGTTGCGCTTTCTTTAATTACCTCTCCAAGCTTTCCCGTAAGGATCAATTCGCCTTTTCCGGGGATTGTTTTAATTTCCACCCTCATTACATTTCCGCATCCTACGCTGGAAACTGAAAGGCCTAAGCTTGTTCCCGGCTTGTCCGCCTTAACCTGTACGTTGTATTCGCTAAACGGCACTCCAAGATAATCAAACAAGGCATCTTTTTTAATAACGCTTGTTATC
>JAQYLW010000085.1 GCA_028719825.1 Spirochaetales bacterium
AATCGGATTTCCTTCCGTCAGGTTTACATTCCTCATCATCACCTCGCAGGTAAAATACATTATATTTTATTACACATTTTTTCAACGATTCTCTTTCTGTCTGATGACAGCATATAAACATAGGTTGACAGGGGGGAGGAAAACATTTGCACAATTCTATATTAACAAATCAAGCGATGGCTTTATAAATCTTTGTAGAATAAAAATTGTTGGGCAATTCCACTGTATGGTGCAAAAAAAGTTTCATCTTTTTGTGGGAAGTCGTTTGCCATTACCCTCTTTATATGTACATCCTTAGGAAAAACATTCAATCGGTTATAACCAAACAACAAAACGCAGTCGGCAATCTTGCCCCCTACACCTTTAAGCGTTGTAAGATACTCACGCGATGCTGAATCATCCATTTTATAAATTGCATTAGTATCAAATTTACCGCTGTCTATCATCATTGCAGCGTTTTTGATATAGGGCGCTCTAAAGCCCAAACCCAAAGCTTTGAGCTCATCTTCCCTTGCTCCTGCAAGCGAATGAACTGATGGAAATGAATAATAGTCCTTACCGTTTATGGACGTAATATATTCACCGTATTTGATACTCAACCTTTCTATCATACCCTTTATACGAGGAATATTATTGCACGATGTCAGTATAAAGGACATAAGCGTTTCTATAGGCTCTTGTTTGAGTATGCGAATATAAGGAGCGTGTTCAATTGCCTTTTTCATAACAGGACTTAAGGAAGAAAGATATTCCTTAATTTTTTCATAGTCTGTATCTATATCAAAGTATTCCCTAAGAACAGCATCCGTTTCTATCACGTTCAAATTCGTCTTGTCAACAGAATACACCTTATTTCCTATAACACCGGTATATACGCCGTTTACACAATCAAATCTGAATGCTTGTCCGCAGGTTAGAGATAAAAGTATTCCTTCGTTAATGCTCATTGCTTCCTTTAGTCCACAAATGGAATGTCTATTTTATCACGCACCTGTGAAGATGATACGGAAATGGCATACGGATTATCAAAAAACTTATATGTTGAAGCACCTGCTTCGGTTGTTAAAACAATAACTGACTGTATCCCTTCGCTTGGTGCGGCACTATCTATCGGAGCAAAGACGGAAACCTCTTCGGTACGAAAATTCTCAACAAATCCGGATGTGATTACATAAGTGTTCTGATAGGATTTGCCGTCATCTCTTTTATATTCTTCCACAAGCCTATTGTTGTTAAGATGCCTACGGAAGCGTGTTACTATAAATCCGCTGCCGTTGTATCTTGCGAACAACATCAAGCCGTATTTGCTTCCGTCGTCAGTATCGTCTATATCATCCGACTTTGCGCCATTTTTGAAATTTAAACTTACTGGAGCGACGTATCTGTAAAACATAAATGATGCATCTTTTGTTCTAAGCTGTGAATCTTCTGCATGAGAATGGTAGATAAGCCCTGTTCTGCCTATGCCCATCCATTCAATTTTACCATTATACTTGTCGTCGTAAACTTTAAAATAATCTATAAACAGGTTTGGACCGGTAGTTGAGCCTGATTCTTCACTTATTTGTTCTATTTTTACAAGGGTGTTGACGGTGCTGTTGTTAGCATCAAGTGTATCAGTTAGTTCAACAGTTGCATATCTGAGCGAGTACTTGTTTTCATTTACCTGTGCAATTGTATATGCAGCAACGGCATGTTTTTTATTTTCACTTTCAAACAAATAGACTACTTTCCTACTTGTATCACTATCGGAAAAGTATGCACAGTCTGTGTCGTTGAATCCAAAAGTGTCATCATCGTTTAATTTGAATCTTGTAATACAATAAAGGTACTTTCCGGATTCAGTTGTTCGGTATACAATGTTCTCGCTGTTAAAAGAATGTGACTGAACAAAGCCATAGACAGTGTCATAGCCGGTCGGCTGTTTAAATTCTATTAGTTTTTTCTCGCCTGTTCCAAGGTTGTATTTATAGTAATGGGTGTGATTTTTCCCTGCAATATTAGTTCCTGCCTCAAGAATAATATTGTTGTTGGTACTCTGGTCGTAGTTCACGGGAATAAATACTCTGCTGAATACTCCCTCTTCCGAAACCCTGTTTGGAATTGTCGCATCCGTTATACTGCCTGAGTCTTTTTTTATAACGTGTACGCCTTTTTCAGAAATCAAAACTGCTGCAACGGCCTTTTGTCCGTCTGACGATTTAACAATTATCGCTTCACTCCACCTTATATCGTTTCTTGGTTGTGATGTTCTGATAATTTCGGCAAGAGCAATATTGCTTTGCTCGCATGAAGAAAGGCATAAAGCTATTGATAATAGAATTAAAACTGTAAATGTTATAACACGGTTTTTCATCGTCTGAATGTAACCTCCGCAACAATCGGAATAAAGAATGTAAGGTTCGTCTGATCCGGTCGCCCCGAAAGAAATTCAGGGATCAAATGCAATCCTGTTCTTAAGCCAATACCCCAGTTGTCATTCCAATACCACGAAAAGCCGGTTTCAAGGGAAAGATGCATTGTCACCATTGAATAGCCCTTGGTGTTTTCGTACGCTCCTCCCACTCCAAGTATTATCGGAATATCAAACTTGTTATCGGTGTAAGGATAATAAGACATTCGGAATGCAAACGGAACTCTTGATATCAGTGAATTGCTGCGCATATATGAAAAGTGGTATCCGATAAGGCCACCTAAGGACAGTTTGCTGTTCATAAAATATTCGTAGCCTATTTCAATACCAAACTCAATGTTGTTGTTATAGCCTATCTGATTCCAAACATACCAATTGTTCAATCCTGTTGTTTCATTACCTTTCACCCAATAAGCAACAGGCAGTTCAAACGGAATTCTTATTGAAATTTTATAACTTCCCTTCTCATATCCCGCAAATCTGCGTGCGGCAAAAAGGCTTGAAGGTAGAATTACGACAAATAGAAAAATACAAGTTAATATCTTACGTTTCACGGATATAATTATACTAATAATAAGTATTTAAAAAAACAAGTATAATGAAACAAGGGATAATTCACTACCCACACCTCCCATTCTGTTGCCCATCTTTTCTCCCTATGTGAAAAAGTCCATATAAATGGTAAAATGTTTTTCATGAACGAAGAGATACGAAACATAGGCATTATAGCCCATATAGATGCCGGAAAAACCACTACAACCGAAAGAATACTGTATTACACCGGAATGGTTCATCGCATAGGTGAAGTTGACGACGGAACAACAACAACCGACTGGATGGAAGAAGAAAAAGAAAGGGGCATTACCATTCAAAGTGCCGCAATTACTACATTCTGGAAGAATAAGCAGATAAATATAATAGATACGCCGGGCCACGTTGATTTCACTGCAGAAGTTGAACGCTCCCTTAGAGTGTTAGACGGGGCTGTTGGAATATTCTGTGCCGTGTCGGGTGTTGAAGCACAAAGCGAAACGGTATTCCGACAGGCAGAACGCTACAAGGTTCCAAGAATAGCCTACATAAATAAATGCGACAGAATGGGGGCTGATTTTTATCGCACCCTTGCCGAAATAGAAGAAAAAATGAACACCGTTGCGGTTCCTCTTACAATTCCCGTAGGAAGCGAGAGCAATTTTTCGGGAGTTATAGATCTGTTAAAAATGAAGTATCTCACATTCAGCAAAGAGGATGACGGAACAACCGTAATAGAAAACGAAATACCCGAAAGCGAGCTTGAAAATGCAAAAAAATACAGGGAGTTTCTTATAGACAAAGCAAGCGAATTTTCAGACAAGATTATGGAAGCATATCTTGGCGGAGAAGAGATAAAAAATGAAGATCTGCTAAACGCTATTAAACAAGGAACTCTCTCATTCAGCATTTTACCGCTTTATGCCGGAAGCTCACTGAAAAACATTGGTGTACAGCCGCTGTTAGACGGCATAATTAATTTTCTTCCCTCCCCAACGGAAAGAAGAAAAGAAAAGGCCGTAAGAGTTAAAACCGGAGAAGAAATAGAAATTGAATGCAACGATAAAAAAGAATTCGCCGCCTTGGTTTTTAAGGTTCAAATTGATAAAAGCGGCAATATCCTATCGTATGTAAGAATATATAGAGGGACGCTTAAAAAAAGCGAAATGGTATTCAATTCCACAAGAAACCAAAGGGAACGAGCGTTAAAGCTTATAAGAATGCGCTCCATTCAAGAGGAGGAGATTCAGACCCTTAAGGCCGGAGATATCGGAGTTATAATAGGCCTAAAGAATTCCCATACAGGCGACACCCTATGTTCTGAGGGCGCAAAGGTCATGCTTGAAAACATGACGTTCCCAACCCCCGTAATCTCTGTTGCAATAGAACCGGAAAGCATAAGCGAAATGGACAAACTCAAAACCGCACTTTCCCTTCTGTCGCATGAAGACCCAACATTCGTATGGAAAGAGGATACGGAAACCGGAGATCTGATAATATCAGGTATGGGCGAACTACATCTTGATATTATTATCACAAGGCTTAAACGCGAGTGGAAAGTAAAAGCAGAAGTGGGTAAGCCTCAGGTTACATACCGTGAAACAATTACATCTCAGTCATCCTCCACTTACACCTTCAACAAGGTTATAGCCGGAAAGGAAAACGTCATAGGCGTTTCGCTAACCCTTAGCCCCATCGACAGTTCAGAAAACCAAATCGTGTTCGGCGTAAAGGACAGAGGAATCCCAAAAGAGATTACGGACAGTATTAAAAACGGAATTGAGGGTGCTCTTAAAAGCGGCATAAAGATGGGTTATGAATGCATAGGTATCAAAGTAGAAGTAACAGGGATAAATTACGATGAAGAAAAATCAACCCCAGTGGGAGCAGAAGCTGCCGCAGCCCTCTGTTTTGATGAATGTGCAAGTGGGGCATCCCCTGTATTAAGCGAGCCTGTTATGAAGGTTGCAATCACAACACCAAGTGAATTTACGGGAGAATGTATATCCTCAATTACAATGAGAGGCGGCATGGTTCAAGATATGGAAAACAAAAAAGATGTAAGTGTAATTCATGCCTTAGCTCCGCTAAAAAGCCTTTTCGGATACTCAACCGTACTAAGGTCATCCTCTCAAGGACGTGCATCATTCAGTTCGGAATTCCATTCGTTCCAAAAGGTTACAAAGTAAAAGCTACTGCACATATCCCTTATAAAACTCCCCTCTCTCTAAAGGAATTAGTGACGAATAGAGAGAGGCATCTACTTTTTCAAATGCGCACCTTATGCTGTCTATTGTATTGTTGTTTTCACTTACATGAATCAAATGTATTTTACGAAGCGGATTTTCACTTAGATTTTGAACAACGCTAACGGCCTGTTCATTAGACAAATGCCCCCTTTCACCCCTTATACGCTCCTGAAGCTCCTTAGGGTATGGACCGATTTTAAGAAGATCTTCATCGTAGTTAGCTTCTAAAAACAAAATATCCGAATCGCAAATCCACTTATACGCTTCATCCGGCACATAGCCCGTGTCGGTTATGATTACTGCCGTTTTATCAGATCTGATGCTTGAAATTCTATACCCTACGGTTCCCGGACTGTCATGGGAGAGGGAAAACGGGATAACGGTATATCCGCCTGCCTTTATAGGCTCCTCCACATTAAAAAACTCCTGAGCCTCTGTGGGAATGTTGCTTCTTACAAGTAATATCGGCTGTTTTTTTGCAGTAAACGAATTGATATAAATAGGAATGTTTCTTCCCTTTAAAAACGCCTTAGCACCCTTTACATGATCAGGGTGCAAATGTGTAACAAAAACTGCTTTAATGCTGCTTTCGGGAACTCCGGCATTTTCGAGTCTTAAACTCATCTGTTTGTTTGATATGCCTACATCTACAACAATAGACTCAATACCATCAAAGAAAACATACGAATTTCCTATTGATCCTGAGGACAAAACGGCATAAGTCAACATTAATTAAAACTCACCTCATCTTGATCTACAAATCGGATATATTCATTTAAAAAACAAAGCTGGCTTTCCCCTATGGCACCATTTCTGTTTTTTGCAATCACGGCTTCTATATTCTTGTAATAGTTAATTTTGACATCACAATCCCTTGACCTTCCGATGAACGTGGCTGTTTTATTAGTATCATCTGTGTTTTTTGCATCCCCTGCTCTTTCGGAATCGTGCAACAGTATAACAACGTCAGCATCTTGCTCTATAGCACCTGTATCTCTTAAGTTTGCAAGTGTAGGACGAGCCTTTTCAGCATCCCTGTTCAACTGAACCAAACACACTATAGGAATCTCAAGTTCAAATGCAAGACTTTTCAGTTCCCTGGAAACAACACTCCACTGCTCCCAAGATTGCATTTTACCGTTTCCTAAATTCATTGTGTTAATACGGGAAAAATAGTCGATAAAGATTATATCAACATCTTCCTTCTTTTTTAATTTGCGTGCTGCTGCCTTTATATTTGTTATACCCATTGCATTGGAGTCATATATAAAGAAGTTTTTAGATTGTTCATAAAATGCCTCAATACTGTTATAAAGCCTTGTAGCATACTCGCCTTCTTTTTCGGTAATTTTATTTTCGGCAATTTTGCGATGAGGCACAAATGAAATCATCGAGAAGATACGTTTAATTATGTCCTCCCTAGGCATTTCAAGTGAGAAAAACCCGACTTTAACAGGTTTTGATTTTTTTGTTCTTACTCCGTTAATTATTTCAATTTGATCGATGTTTGATCGGAGCATGTTTACCATACACGACAAGGCAAATGCTGTTTTTCCGCATGATGGACGAGCTGCAATGATCACATACTGTGATTTTTTTATACCGGAAAGCTTCTCATCGATATCATGGAATCCCATTTTAATGCCTGGACTAATACCCAATTGTGACTGCTTTTCTATTTCTTCGCTTATGGGTATAATGATGTCGGACACTCTCATAAATTCATCGGTAGCTGTTCCGTAAACGGATAAATCCGACAGCATATTGCATCCATCACTAATTGTGTTTTTTATGTCTTTTGATACATCAATGGAATCTGATGCAAAGTCCTCGGCAAATTTAATACCCTTTCGTCTTAAAGAATTCTCCTTTACAATTTCTGCATAAGAAAGAGCATGTGAAACAACGGGAGCATTGCTTGAAAGATTGATGATATAGTCCATTCCGCCGCATTTTTCTAATAAATTCATCTTCCTAAGATGATCTTCAAAAACTACGGCATCTATACTGGTATTTTTGGTATTTTTGAATTCGGCAAGTGCCTTGAAAATATACTTGTGCTTTTCTTCGTAAAAGTCATCTTCAATAAGTGTATCCAAAATCAAATCACGTGATTCGGATGAAAAAAGGGCGGCACCTAAAGTTGCACGTTCTGCGTCTAAAGAATGCGGCAGCTGTTGAATTAGGTTAATTTCTTTCTTTTTTTTTATATCTTCTTTCATCGTTTTCCCTTTTGTATATTTTATTTCACCTTTTATAAAAAAACTGCTGTCGATATAAACCGACAGCAGATAGTTTATTTAATGCTCGCTTTATTCAGCAGACGCTGCACTTTCTTCCTTTACCTCGGATGCGGCATCTTCTGCTTTAACATCTTCGTTTTTGTCGTTAGACTCAACTTCTTTTTTCTCAGCTCTCGGCTTGGATTTACCCTTACCTTTTACGGCTTCTTTTTTCTCTTCGGCTTCAATAATAAGCTTTACGCTTGCGCTTTCGCCGCCGTAGATTGTAACGTTAAACGAATATGTTCCCACAGTTTTAATCGTATGGGAAGGAACTTCGATTTTCTTTCTTTCAACCTCAATTCCGTCCTTAGCAAACATATCCTGAATCATAACAGCAGTAACACCGCCGAACAATCTTCCGTTTTCTCCTGTTGGCATTACAATCTTCATTTCATATGAATCAAGCTTTTCCTTAAGAGAACGAGCAGCAAGTCTCTTTTCTTCCTTGCGTTTCTGAATAGCACCGGCACGTGCTTTAAAATAAGACTGATTTTCTTTTGTATTTAAAACTGCTATTTTTTGCGGAAGCAAAAAGTTTCTTGCGTATCCTGCTTTTACTTCTACTACGTCTCCCTCTTCTCCGAGAGTGGCAAAATCTTTATTAAGTATTACTTTCATGTTCTCACCGCCTTATTTTCTATCAAAAGGAAGAAGAGCAAGATTGCGAGCTTTTTTAATCTCTTCTGCAACCATTCTCTGGTGTTTTGCGCATGTTCCCGTAATTCGTGCAGGTAAAATTTTACCCCTGTCTGTCATCCATCTTTTTAATGCTTCCGGGTTTTTATAATCCGGAAGAGCTGCATCTCGGGCACACAATCTGCAAACCTTCTTTCTGTAAGCATTCTGTTTTTTAGGAACAAAATGTCTGTCTTTTTTTACTTTTTCGTTCTGTACGTCATCTACGTCTGAACTGCCTGTCATTACGTTTTTATCTTCGTCCATAATATTCTCCGTTTATATTAAAAAGGGAAATCATCGTCTTCAAATGCGTCGGGTGAAGGGTAATTTTGGGATTGTGGCTCTTTTGAAGGTGCTACATTTTTCTGTGAACCATACTGCGTATTATTCACAGGTGCTCTGTCTGCATAACCTGTTGGCGGATATGCGGTGTTATTCTGCGGATAGGCGTAATTCCCTCCGTTATACTGACCTGTTTGCATTCCTCCTGATGAAGCAGCGCTCTGTGCAAGCAACTGTATCTCCTGAGCCCATATCTCTACAGATGATCGTTTTTCTCCGTCAGAATTCTGCCATGTTCTTTGATGAAGTTCACCAACTATGGCTACCTGGCGGCCCTTAACCAAAAACTGGTTAATTCTTTCTGCAGCTTTACCCATAAACACGACATCAAAGAAATTTACTTCGTCCACCCAATCTTCACCCGACTTACGGCGGCGGTTAACGGCGATAGAAAAGTTTAACACCGGAGTTCCGCTGTTTGATACCCTGTATTCACTATCTCTTGTAAGACGACCGATTATAGAAACTGAATTTAAATCTCTTGACGACATTGTTTCACTCTCTTTCTCTATTAATTACCTGAATTGTCGGTATCTTTATCTTCAACGTGCTCTTCAACCTCTTTTGCAGCCGTATCTTTAGGCGCAAACGGTCTCCTTTTCACTTTTCGATAAACTTCCTTAACAAACATGTGTCTTAAAATTGACGGATTTAGAGATAATTCTCTTTCAATTGAAGCAATTTGCTGACCATCCATCTCTAATTCGTAAAATACATAAAAACCCTTATCGCATTTGTTGATCTCATATGCAAGAGTTTTTAGTCCCCATTCTTTACGGTTTAGTACCGTAGCGTTTTTGCTCTTTAAAAGAGCTTCCACTGCCGTAATTGCTTCTGACTTTTTAGGTTCTTCCACATTATAGACAACGGTAAACTCATACTTGTCCATTAATTCCTCCTTATGGATTAATTCCCGATTACCTCGAGCAAAGAGGTTTAGTTCATTCTATTAAAAAATTCGGGATTTGTAAATATTATCTATATTGTAGCGACAAGCGTTACTTTTACTGACACCTCGTATTCACCTGACGAAATTATGGATGAATAGCTTTCATCCGTTGCTTTTGCGGCATACATAATTCTGTCGTTCACATAGGGATATGGGGTTTCTATGCTACCCTCGGTTATGGATTTAATTTCTTTTACGGTTATTCCAAGTCCCGATGCGTAATCATCAGCCTTTGCTAAGGCATTAAATGTTGCATTTTTACGTGCTTCTCTGTAAAGCGACTCCTTATCCTTTACCGAAAAACTGATTGAATTAATTCTTATTCCGCTTATTAGTCCAAGCTCGTCAATAATATTGGCAAGGCGAACTTCGTTGTCCGAAGCAATCCCCTCTATAGAAACGACAACGGTTTCACTAACTGCCTGTCCTATAAGTTCATCCGTGCGTGTTTCACTGTTGTATTTTGTTCGTGGACCTATTGTTATTGAAGAAGTAACGGCATTCTCTTTTGCAATGTTATGCTTTTCAAGAACTGTATATATCGCATTCAACTTTCTGTTTGCTTCAGAAAGGGCAGCACTTGTTGTTTCGGCAATTTCTTCAATGCCTATTCTGAATGAAATCAAATCGGGTCGTGCTTTTGCACTGCCTGTTCCGACAACGGAAATTATGTTTTGAACAGAATTATCGGTTTCTGCTTCAACAGTGTAATTAACAACTTGCGGAGAGGCTGACGTGTCCGAAGTCCCTGTTTGTTTCAATGAACACGATGAAATAAATAATGCTGCAAACATGACGCTTGCAATAATAGTCATATATTTCTTATCCATGTTCTAATAATAATTAATCGTGTATAAATTGCAAAATTGCGATTAAACCTTTGAAACACATCTTAATGATGCAAGTCCGCCCAATGCGGTTTCTCTAAATGAGGACGGAAGGCTTTTCCCCGTTTCCATCATAACGCTGATAACATCGTCTAAGCTCACCATGTGTCTGCCGTCTGAAAGAATTGCAAGCGTGGTATGATCCAACGCTCTTAAAGCAGCAAGTGCATTACGCTCTATACACGGCACCTGAACCAGTCCTAACATAGGGTCACATGTAAGTCCCAAATGATGCTCAAGTCCCATTTCCGCCGCATATTCCACCTGATATATCGAACCGCCGAGAAGTCCCGTGGCAGCAGCTCCTGCCATTGCACATGCCGAGCCCACCTCGCCCTGACATCCTACTTCTGCTCCGCTTATTGAACCGTTCATCTTAATAAGGTTGCCTATAACACCGGCTGTAAGCAATGCCCTTTGTATCTTTGCTTTTGGGAAACTATGCTGTTTTTGAAGATAATACAGAGTTGCCGGAAGCACGCCACAGCTTCCACAGGTGGGAGCAGTTACAACTTTACCAAGCTGCGCATTCTGTTCTGATACTGCATATGCATAGGACATACACAGCCCCTCTGCGCTTAGAGTGGAAGAGAATGAGGAGGCTAACGCATAGTACCTTGCTGCTTTTTTTGAAAGTTTTAAGCCGCCCGGCAACACTCCCTCATCGTCAAGCCCTCTTTGAATGCACTCGCACATTGCATCCCACACTTCTCCCATATAGTGAAAAATCTCAATGCCCTCTTTTTGAATCGGCAGCTCCCAAAGAGAAATACCCTCGCTTTCACAATACGAGAGAATTTTAGACATAGAGGAAAACTCACTTCCGTAAACATCTTCCCCTTCAAAACTCTCCCCTTCCTTAACTACCTTACCGCCACCTACGCTATAATAGGTTTCCTTGTCTATGATTTTATTTTCTTTATCATATGCGACTATTGTCATAGCGTTAGGATGAAGCGGTAAAGATTTGTCGGGATGAAATTCAACATGAACATCCCGACCGTGTTCTTTAAAACATTTTTCTATCGCTTTATCCGTGAAGTGCCCCTTGCCCGTAAGAGCAAGACTGCCATACAGATGAGCCGTGTAGTACACAGCATCGCCGCACTTTTCCAAAAACATATCCGATGCTCTGAACGGACCCATGGTGTGCGACGAAGAAGGACCATATCCTATTCTGTATAATTCACGAAGCGATTCCATTATTAAAAGTCTACTTCCTCATCATAGTAGCAGCACTTAAGAAGTCTTTCCATTTCTTCCACAGACGGCTGGCGAGGATTGCTGAGCGTACATGCATCACCTATTGCATTCACAGCAATATCATGAACTCTTTCAAGGAATACTTCTTCAGGTACAAATCCCTGTCCGCTTGGATAACTATCAGCTCCGTATTGTTTAATGCAATGAGGAATATTAAGCTGAGTACTCATATCTCTGAGAGCTGAAATCAGCAGTTTTACCTTTTCATCTGTACTGTATCCGCCAAGTCCCATATGATCTGCAATGTGTGCATATCGAATTGCAGCAGTTTTGTCCTTTGCGTTAAATGCAATTACTTTTGGAAGATACATAGCGTTAGCAGCACCGTGAATGATATGTGCGCCATAATCTGCGAAAGCTGCTCCTGTTTTATGTGCCATAGAGTGGACAATACCAAGAAGAGCATTAGAGAACGACATTCCTGCCATGCACTGAGCATCGTGCATTCTATCGCGTGCAGCCATATCGCCGTTATACGAAGCTACAAGGTCGTACTGAATCATTTTTATCGCATACAGTGAAAGAGCATCAGTATATGAACAGTTTGCAGTAGAAACATACGCTTCAATAGCATGTGTCATAGCATCCATTCCCGTATGTGCAACAAGTTTTTTAGGCATTGTTTCTGCAAGTTCAGGGTCAACTATAGCAACATCGGGTGTAATCTCAAAGTCAGCAATCGGAAATTTAATTCCCTTTTGATAATCTGTAATTATTGAGAATGCCGTAACCTCCGTTGCAGTTCCGGATGTTGAAGAAATTGCACAGAATTTTGCTTTTTTCCTTAGTTTAGGAAGTCCAAATACCTTACACATGTCTTCAAATGTTGTTTCGGGATATTCATATTTAATCCACATTGCTTTTGCAGCATCTATAGGAGAACCACCTCCCATGGCAACAATCCAATCCGGTTCAAATGCAAGCATTGCCTCTGCTCCTTTCATAACCGTTTCTACAGACGGATCGGATTCGATACCGGAGAATATCTGTACTTCCATACCGGCTTCTCTTAGATAACTTTCTGCTCTATCCAAAAAGCCGAATTTTTTCATTGAACCTCCGCCTACACAAATCATAGCTCTTTTGCCTGTAAACGTTTTTAAAGCCTCAAGTGATCCTTTGCCGTGATAAACATCACGAGGTAAAGTGAAACGTGCCATTCTCAGCACCTCCAATTTAAATAAGATTAACTACTTTATTAATAGCCTAGTATTAATTTTAACGCAAAAATGCTTAAAAGTATATTCAAATAGGCCTATTAAAGTTCCAAAATAGCTATGGAGTTGTTACTGCTGCGTCATCCTTCATATAGATTGGAAGGGTTAACGATGAACCTGACGAATACAGCGAGGACCAAAATATATTGTTGAAATTCCCCTTTGCCGCACAAAATGCAATCATAAAGTGAACGTACAAAGAATCTCCTTCGGCATAGTTTGTATCTTCATCCGCAAGAACGGAATAATCACCGTACGTAGCAAAATCTTCCTTAGGCGGAATATCTTTGAAACTAATGCCGTTGAATCTTCTCATTTCATATTTTGTTTCACCTGCGGTTCCTTCATTTTGAACAAGATAAATTTTTCTGTATTCGTCACTGTTTGTATTGTCTGTGGACATTTGAATGCTGAAGGAAATGGATGTTGCTCCGCTTGATGCATTCGGCTGAGCATGGAAAGTAGGCGATTTTATTATTTTTTCTTGCCCGGTTAAACTGTCAAACAAACGCACGTAATACAAGTTGTACGGAGTTTCTTTTGTTACTTTATTATTTTCATCACTGCCACTGCTTGTAGTTTCTTTATAATTGTACGTGTCTATGACCGGACTTTCCTGATCATCCTGATACAGCGTTATGGGAACACCGCCGCTCGGTTCATTTTTCTTGAATTTTGATGAAAATGCGGATGATATTCCGCTTACCACGCTGGGAACAGGTTCTTCAACTTTGTCTATCCAATAAAAGATAACGGCAGATGGACAATCTACGCATTTTGCAGTTTGAAAAGTGTCGTTTAATGTAATATTAACGTCTATTTTATGAGTCTTGTCGCTTTCTGTAGGTTTTGTAACAGTCACATTGGTTCGGTAATACCCACTACCCAAATAAAAATAGTTAGGTATTCCGCACCCTGTTATCACTATGAGTATAATAATAACACTAAAAAGTATTTTAACTTTGCTCACTCATATCTGTTGATGAGGCAGCAGACTCTTCCCCATCCGAAGGCGTTGTTTCATTAGGAATATATGGCTCAACAATCTTTGTATAATCACTATACGGGTAGTTTTCCTTAATGAGTTTTGCCCATTTAATTTGATCCTCTTTGTTTCCTCTTTTGTCGGAGTATCTGAAAAGAGCAAATAAGCTCTGTGCACTCAGCGGAGATGACAATCCAAAGTCATCCCAAACCTTTTGATATAATCCGTATGCTTCATCATCTTGTTCAAGCTGTTCTTTACACACGGCTTTTGAGTAAATAGCTATATCTTTGAACAACCCCGTTGCCGTTGTCCGAGAGTCTATTTTATCATAGTCATCGTATGCGCCGGCAAAGTCCTTTTGTTCAAATAAAATGTTTGCTCTTATATATAATGCTTCAAGATCAACATAATCAGATCTATTGCCTATGAACGAATTGAGGCTTTCAAGAACACTTGTATAATCCTTCTCATCGGATTCTTTGGCCTGGTTATAGGCCTCACGAATAGGCAAAAACTTATCGCTGCGAGCCGCATTCTTGGAATTGACAACAGTTACAGCAATGCCGGCAGATATTCCGCCGACAATTACAATTGCAAAAACTATGCTAAGAACTACTCTTCGTCTGATAATCCAAGAAACAATCCTTTCGGTAACTGATGATTCAGGACTGACAACGTTGTTCTTTTTAAACATTAATTATCTTCCTTTTTACTGAAAATATCCAAAAGAGTATATGAACCTTCGCCGTCTGAACTTGAAGCCATGTACTTTTCATATTCCATCTTGCGCTCTTTTGCAACAGCGTCACGAACTGAAAGTATAAGCTTGTTCTGTGCCGGATTGATATCAACAACAAGTGCATCAACCTTATCACCGACCTTGTATTTCATAATGGCAGAAGCTCCGCTTTCATCATCTTCGGTTTGAAGGGCGTTTTTCATAATTACGGTTTCAATGTCACCTACAACCTTAACTTTAATACCGTTTTCCTCTATCTGAACAACCTCTGATGAAATTATAGATCCTTTCGGATAGTTGTTTTTAAGCGTAACCCAAGGATTATCATTTACATCTCTGAGTGAAAGACGAATCCTGTGCATAGCCGGATCAACCTTTGTAACGATAACCTCTTTTTCTTCGCCCTGCTTAATAACGGTACGTGCATCCTTGATTTTTTCAGTCCATGAAATTGAATCAACAGGAAGGAAAGCATCTATGCCTTCTTCAAGATTAATAAATGCACCACTCTGAGTTACTTTTACAACAGGACGTGTAAGACGTGTGCCTATAGGATACTTTTCTGCAAGCTTATCCCATGGGTTTTCCTGAGCCTGTCTAATTCCAAGCGACACTCTTCTGGCTCCGATGTCATAGCCAAGAATTTTAGCCTGCACCTCATCACCAACCTTGAACAAATCGCTTGGATGTGAAACATGTGCAGTCCATGACAATTCGCTTATGTGTGACAAACCTTCAATTCCGGGCTCCATTTCAACGAATGCTCCGAAATCTGTAATTTTTACGATTTTACCGCTTATTACCTGCTGAAGGTGATATTTATCTTCAAAGTTACTCCATGGATCTGCCGTCATATCCTTTAATGAAAGGTTGATCTTCTGTGCATCTTTGTCGATATTGATAACTCTGAGGCGGAGTCTTTCGCCTTTTTTGAATATATCCTTTGGTTTTGAAATTCTGCCCCAACTCATATCGTTAAGGTGAAGCAATCCGTCAAATCCGCCAAGGTCAAAGAACACGCCAAAGCTTGTGAACGACTTAACGGTTCCCTCAACAACATCACCAACTGCAATATGTTCAAAGAAATCACGCTTTGTCTCTTCAATTTGAGCAAGCATAACTGCTTTTCTGTTGACAACAGACTTTAATCTTGGATTTTTATTGAATTTTTCTACGATGAAATAATCCTTCAATCCTATGAGTTTTTCGGGATCGTCTATTCTGTTAACATCAGCCTTTGAAAGCGGACAGAACCCCTTATAACCGCCTACGAGTGAAACCTCATAGCCGCTGATCTTATCCTCTTCTTTACCTTTAATAACGGAAACAAATTTTCCTTCTACAGGCTGTTTTGTATTGAATGCTTCTTCAAGTTTATTGGCCGTATTTTTTTCGTTGGCAAGCTTTGAAGAAAGCTGGATTTGCCCGCCACGACCTTCTTTTTTGACAACAAGAACCGAAACAACATCACCAACATTCGGTGGATTATCAAAATCGTTTAGCGATAATCTACCCTCACTCTTATATCCTACATCTACGAATACCGTATCTCCAACTATTTGGGCCACTGTACCCTGTAATACGCATCCGTCTTCGATTGTATCAAGTGTTTGTAAATACTTTTCCTGAAGCTGACTCTGACTACCCTCCTCGTTCATGTCAACGATCTTCTTGTTATCCATATTTTCCCCTATTACTTACTGGTATTCTTGCTTTTATCAAGACATTCCGTAAGCATCGTGCAAATTTTATTATAAACTTCATTAATGGTCAAGTGAGTTGTATCTATAGCAATTGCATCCTCAACTTTTTTTAATGCGCCGAATTCTTTATTTCTATCTCTGTTGTCACGATCCTGCAATTCCGTATACACTGCATTAACATCATCGCCTCTTTCTGTTGCGCGCCTTTTTGCTCGTTCTATGGGAGATGCGTCTAAAAATATCTTGAGTTCGGCATTCGGAAACACCACACTTGTAATATCTCTCCCCTCGCAGACTACGTTTTTGCCCTCAACGCTTTGACGAAGCAGTTCGTTTATTCTAAGTCTCACATCGGTTATAACAGACAGCACCGAAGAGGCATTATCCACTTCTTTGGTATGAAGTGCTGCTTTCGACACAACCTTTCCGTCTATGGCGACATTTTCGTCTATTATTGATAAATGAACGTCATTAAGGGACATTCTTATTTCGTCATCACAGTCTAACCTGCGCCCTTTTGATATGTGAGAGAGAGCAAATGCCCTGTAGAATTCACCGCTGTTAAGATTAAAAAAACCAAAATTCTCGGCAACACGTGAAGCTATCGTTGATTTTCCGCTTCCTGCAGGACCGTCTATGGCAAGTATCATACCTTTTTCCCCTCTGATGTTCCCAAAATCCTTGCAATATCCGAATCATGCAGCTTTTTATACATTCCGCTTTTTAATGTGGCAGGCAATGTATATCCTCCGATACGTATTCGCACAAGGCTTACAACTTCGTTTTTAATGTGATTAAATAGGCGGCGAATTTCTCTGTTTTTCCCTTCGTTCAATACAATCAATGCTTCCGTGGGTGACATTTGTTCTATGCTTTTTATGTGCAGAAACTCACCGTTATCGGTAACCCCTTCTTTAAGAATTCTTATATCCCTATCACTTATTCGCCTTAGGGCCTTTACGTAGTATTCCTTTTCTATTTCGGATTTCGGATGAGTTACCTGTTCCGTAAGATAGCCGTTGTTTGTAAATAGAATCAAACCCTCGCTGTCCTTATCAAGACGTCCTATGGAATGTAAAAACGGCTGATCGGCCTCTTTTATAAGGCTTACTGCAAGATGCTTGGCATGCTTATCAACATTTGAACACACATAGCCCTTTGGCTTATTTAAAGCATATACTACATGGCGTTCAATCATTTCTATTGTATTTCCGTCAATGGTTACCACATCGTCCACACCGACTCTGTCACCCAATACTGCAACCCTGCCGTTTATCTTCACCCTTTTGTTTATTATCGCCTCATCGCTTGCCCTGCGTGAAAGATCTGTTGCGGCTGCCACATAAGCATTTATTCGTTTAGTTTCTGTTTTATTCATTATTTGTTTCCCGATCGTCAGACGATGCATCGCTTACGCTTTCTGATTGTTCTTCTTCACGTGTTGATGAGTAGTTTTTTTGATGTTTAATCAAAATAGCTGTGGGTGCGGATGCAAGATTTTCTTCTGTTTCGTCTATAACGGCAATTTCGTTGTCGGCCTTATTCTCGCCTTGATTCTGTGTGCCTTCATCATCGGTAATAATTCCATGCATACGGCGCTTAATCTCGCTGCCTGTGAGAACGTTGCCGTTTTCGTCATATTCTTCAAATCGTTCGCTTTCTTCCTTATCAAGGCGCGGAAGATCCGCAATGGTATTCAGGTTGAAATCATATAAAAACTTTTTCGTAGTTCCGTACCTTGCCGGATGCCCCGGTTCGTCTGTTTTATCGATTATTTTGATATACTCAAGCTCCCTGAGTCTTTTTACTATATCTTCCGAATTGGAACCGCGAATATTGTCTATTTCACGACGTTTAACAGGTTGATTGTACGCTATAATTGTGAGTGTCTCAATCGCTGCACGCGATAAACGAGTATCCACTTTTTTCCCATATGTTCGCTTTAATCTTTCATATAGCGTAGGACGAGGAACAAATTGATATCCCTCCTCTGTGTGTTCAAGAACAATACCGTGCCCGGAGCTGTCTAAGGCTTCTTTTATCTCTTTAAGCGACAACTCAACCCTCTCTTCATTTACATGAGAAAGACGGGATATTTCTCCTATGCTAAGGGTTCTGTTTTCCAAAAACAATATACATTCTATTACTGCGCTTGTTGCCGATAATGATTTATTTACCATCTTCCTCCCCGTCATATTCCGACTGTGCATCCTTATGGAATTCTTCCTCTCTTTGTTTTTCTAAGTACAAATCATATTCCCTATCCCCTTCGGACACATCAGAAGAATCTATCGTGATTTCCTTTTTAATAAGATAAAAGTCGTTCTGTTCAGGCAGAATCTCAAATGTTGCTTTTTTGTCGCCAATGACCTCCAAAGAAGCAAAAAATGCGCAAACTATATGGTCACGGCTTGTTAAATCCTTACAAACCTGCGTGAAAAGAACCTTTTCTTTATCTTCAAAAAATTCAAGAATAAGCACGTATTTTTCGTTTATGGTAACTTTTTCGTATGGATTAAAAACTTCGTTTTCATCAATCTCTATACCGTTGTTTTTTGAAGCAAGGCGCTCCTTTTCCCTTTGCTCGGCACGGCGCATAAGAGTATAAAATGTTTCTGCAAGCGTGCTTACGGATACTCCGTCAAATAGATCTTCGGCGCTTACGGGCAAGCGAAAAAGCATATTTCGCCTGTTCAATTCAAGTGAATGCTGTTCTTTGTATTCCGCAAGAAGCACCATGTACTTACTAAAGCGAAGCTTTTCAAGAGCATCTACAAGCTTATCGCGCATATCTATATCGTAGTCATCTGTTTCTTCGGGGATTCCCGGAAGTAAAAGTCTGCTTTTTAGCCATATTAAATACGATACGGCAAGATAAAACGAGGAGAGATCTTCAAGCGGCATGGCCTTTTGTAACTTATTAAGCGTTGCTATAAATTGCTCGGTTATTTCTGCAAGAGGAACCTTGTACAGATTTATCGTTCTCCCTCTTATACCGTCGCGAAGCTCTTCAAGAGTTCCTTCAAACTCGCCTGCCTTATAAATCATCATTATTGAGCTTTATCCCCGTTAAATGTGATGAGAATGTACGCGGTACAACACTTATAATACTTACCGATATTTTTTTATCCGCAACTATTTCACAGTCACTTCTTAAAGCCTGCTCTTTTTCACATTTTTCACGAACGACTTCCTTATATTCCTGCCTGTCAAAAATTCTGTTGTGATATATTGTCAGCTGTGGAGCAATCGGCTCCCCTTTTTCTATCTCATTAGAATGAGCAAAATATGCAAGCTTTGCGCTTTCCCAATCGTCAACATTCCCTTCACGAGGCACATTTACGCTTATATACGTATAGGGAAGAACATTGTCGCATAGCGCTTTAAGATTTCTTGCTATAAATTCCGCGGCTTTATAAAACACGCTGTCATCCGAACATTCTGCAGAAACCGCAATAGCCCTGTATTCGTTCATAGCTCCTTCTGCTGCAGCCCCGCATGTTCCGCTGTATGGCACATCGGATGATACGTTATAACCCTTGTTGATTCCAGATATTATTACATCAGGCTCAAACCCTTCAAATTCTGACGAATAAACCATAAACAAAACAGAGTCCGCAGGAGTGCCGTCAACTCCGTATTCAAAAGTACTGTCCTTTCTGACCTTATATGAGTTTCTTATATTAATGCTTTGACTTTTTCCGCTTTGATTGCTGAGAGGGGCTGATATTCCCACTCTATGACCGTCTTTTTTTAAGCGCTCATATAAAACTCTTAGCCCTATTGCGTCAATTCCGTCATCGTTTGTAAGGATTATATTCATAAACCATTTTATTATAGTTTATTTAATTTTTCATTTTCAATAATGAGCTTGTGTCAGAGCATTTAATGAGCCTTAGCGAAAAAGAAAACGCAAGCGAAGATTTATATTTTATTTCAGTTTATCACTGAGTATTCGCTCGTCACGTTCATTGATTTCCACGTTTTCTCCACTCAGTCGTGCCTTTATAACGTCCACCTCATCTTTTGTAAAATTAACTGCATTGATCTTGTGTTTTTCAAAAGCCTTTATAGTTATAGGGCATATCAGTTTTACAATCTCATATATAGTCATAGCGTAATGTCGTATTTCAAGCTGAGCGTGCTTATCCATGCGTAACGCTAAAAAATGCAAAAGATTGTGCAAATCCATTTGCCAATAAAATTCCGTATATAAACCAAGCGGTAATACGGAGCGTGCTATTTCTTTTGCCACGCCAATATTCAAAAGGTTTGTGTATGATTCGTAAGCATCTTTATAAGCTTTATCAAACAAGGCTTTTGCTTTTATATATTCATCATCGGATATAACCTCGCCGCGACCCTGTCGAGTGTCTTTACTTTGCACACAAAACTCTTCTCTGCACGGCGTATAGAATTCTTCTTTCATCACACTGTATCTTCCGGATATTTCGTTCATTCTCCCTGTTCTGTGGCGCACCCACTGTCTGGCAACAAAAATGGGCATTTTTAAATGGAACGTGAAAACAACCTGTTCAAACGGAGAGGTGTGATCGTTTCGTAATAGATAGTCTATAAGCGTAGAATCACCACGGAGTTGTTTTGTTCCGGAATACGAAACGCGCGCGGAGGAAACTATTCGAGAATCATCACCCAAATAATCAACAAGACGAACAAAACCATAATCCAGAACTTTATATTCCTTATCAAGGATCTTTTCTGCTTCTTCTACTGTTACGTGTGCCATATTTGAATCATAACACAATAGAAAATAATTGAGAAATCCCCTGCTTCGGTTTTTCACTATTAAAATTCTAAATGCAAATTTTATCTTTAATCCTTATCCGCATATCCTAAAGATATATATTGACGTTTAAAATCATTTAATATAGAATAATAAATCGTTATGCCGCTTTAGCTCAGTTGGTAGAGCAAAGGACTGAAAATCCTTGTGTCCCTGGTTCAATTCCTGGAGGCGGCATTTTTTTCTTTAAAATTCGTAAAAGTTTTTGTATTAGTTCAATCACGTTGATCGAAATGGTTAGGTTGATATTTTACGTCGATGTGAAAATAAAAAAAACATTTTTCATTATCAATAGAAAATGCATTTAATAAATCTGCATTATCTCTTAAATTTTTAATTACAGGTGTGAGGTTGTAACATTCTTCTATTTCATACTGATTGCTAACGAAATAATCGATTATAACAGTAATATTATAAACATTCTCTGCCCATTTGCTAATTTGCTTGAATTCTTTATTTGTAATAATAAATACTGCTTCTTCCATAATCTCCTCCAAATACCAGGAAACACAATACATGAAAGAAGCGAAAAAAGCGAAAGAGAGAGAAAAGTTTTACAAAAGAACATATTTATTTTAAATATTTATCTAAAATGACTTGTTTTTTAGCTGGAATTTCATCTATTTCTTTTTGTAGCTTTGCTATTTCGTCTTCTAAAGGTAAAATTTCTGCAACGATTTCTTCTTGAACATTCTTTTCTATCTTTGGTACTTTAATATTTCTAATATTTTCTAACGATAATTTTGGTGTAGCTAAAGCATGTGTTAAATCTTTAAATAAATCTTGAATTCTATTACTTTTTAAA
>JAQYLW010000086.1 GCA_028719825.1 Spirochaetales bacterium
ATGCGGTTGTAGAAGAATTTGGCATGTTAAATTCAGGAATTGACTTTGTAAAGGACGGATGGGCATTCAAAGATGTTATACGAGATGAAAATGGCGATAGTATTGAGGGAATAACATATAAGGTTTCTACGGAAAACAAAAAGTCAAATTCTGATATTGCTTTTAATTCAATGTTTAACGGAGTGGTTTTTAACAAAGAATTTCACGTAAGGACATCGTCTGTTACCGTGCATATAAACTTTAAAAACACAGAGAAGAAAGTCGCAGCTTTCACATATGCCCTTGATAGTATGTTTTCATTTTTAACATATAACGATAAAAAAAATTGCGAGATCGTTAACTCTTTGAGATTTCAAGTTAACAATAATAACGATGCAAATTCCGACAGTATTCACATTTCCTTATCAAAGGACTTTTCATTCCCGCTTTCTGTTAAGACAAACGACAACAAAACAATCTTTACGCCGGCATGGGATATCAGGCTTAAAAAAGATGAATCGTTTGATTTAACACTTACTATTAGATATGATAAGGGACAAGAGGAAAAAAAATGACAATAGAGAATTTATCGGAGTTTGAAAATATCAAAGAAGAATCATGCGCTGTTTGGAGGCGTCTTTGACCTTGACGGTCTTGAGAAACAAATAACAGAAAAAGAACAGCTTACGTCTGCACCCGATTTTTGGGACGATGCAACTAAGGCAAACGCAATATATGCCGAAATATCACATTTAAAAAACAAGGTTCAGCCATGGCGCGAGCTTATTGAAGAAATCAAATCCGTAAGCGAGCTTATAGATATGTACAAAGCCGAGGATGACGGAGAAATTCAAGAGGAAATACAGCAGAGCATAAAAAGCATTATTTCCAAATATGAATCCCTTAGAATCAAGGCCTTGCTTTCGGACAAGAACGATGAAAACGATTGTTATCTTTCAATTCACAGCGGAGCCGGCGGAACTGAGGCCTGTGACTGGACATCCATGCTTATGAGAATGTATCTGAGGTGGACGGAAAAACATAATTTCAAAACGGAGATTCTTGATTTTCAAGAGGACGAAGGAGGCGTAAAAAGCACTACCATTCTTGTTAAAGGTGCATATGCTTTCGGCTATCTTAAAGCAGAAGCAGGAGTTCATCGTTTAATACGAATAAGCCCGTTTGATTCCAATGCTCGCCGACACACTTCATTTGCTTCTGTTTATGCATCTCCCGTTATTGAGGACAGCATAGAAATCGATCTTAAGCCTGAGGATTATCGCCTTGACACCTACAGGGCAGGAGGAGCCGGAGGGCAGCACGTTAATAAAACGGATTCGGCGGTAAGAATAACACATTATGAAACGGGAATTGTGGTACAGTGCCAAAATGAAAGATCCCAATTGATGAACAAGGAAATGGCATTTAAAATGTTGCGTTCCAGACTGTGGGAATACTACAACGAAAAGAAAAAAGCAGAGGCCGAAAAAGACGCTATAGCCAAAAAGAACATAGAATGGGGCAGTCAGATAAGAACGTATGTGTTTCAACCTTATACAATGGTTAAAGACCACAGAACGCTGTGTGAAACTGGCAATATAAATGCGGTAATGGACGGTGAAATAGACGAGTTTATAGAAGCATATTTGAGAGGATAAAAGTGATAGGTATGTCATTTAGGCGTATGCTTTGTATTTTCACAATTTCTTGTTTTTTTGCCATTGGTGTTTTTGCAGCAACAGGAACAACAATGAAACGAGATTCTCTCCATGTCGGAATTGTGAAAAACACGTACAACAGCGTTTACGATATGACAGGTGCCTTAGAGAGCGATTTAAAAAAATATTGCAATACATTCTATATAGAAAACGACAATGAAAGAGCATATATTAATGCTCTTGTGCCGCTAAGAAAGGCAAAGGAAGCATATACAAAATTTGCAAATAGCGTTAAAAATAACGATCTTGATGCAATTAAGACCTCCGAAGAAGAATTTATAAAGTACGAGGAAAAGCTAAATGAGACCATACGCTATTTTACTCCTTCAATCAATCAAACGGTTAAGGATTATGTTGTAGTTCCCAAGGAGTATTACGAAAGCGAGTATGTGTTTAAGAATGATGTGCCGGTAGAATACGCCATATACGAAAGTAAAACCTTTGATGTAAAAGGGCTTTTTGACGAGAATGTTATTGTGGCAAACATTATTTGTCAGGAAAATGATTTTGATATGCTGGTTATTCCTTCATCTTCTTCTATATCATCAACCCTTATCAGAGCGCGTTTAAAACTGTATAACAGGATTGAAAAAAAGTTTTACACGCTCTATGACTCAATTGTTGAGATGTCCTCATTTGCCGATCTTTCGTCGTCCTGGGTTCTGCTTCTTGCCTCACATATAAGCGCAAAAGAATACGCATTATATTCGTTTCAAGTCGGCGCATTTGCCGTTTCTTTAGAAATAGACGGAGTAAAAAGCCCGCTTTCGGGAGTAGTGTTGCCAGGAAAAAGAACGGTCAAACTCTCATCACCGGGAAGAAGGAACAGGGTGTTTGAGTATGACTTTCAAAAGGGGATAATCAATCAAATAGAAGCGGATATGGTAACGCAAAAAGGGGAGAATTTACAAATACAGGTAGTCAATGCCGATAGTGCAGTTTTGAACTACGGAAAATTAAGCTTCCTTTTGCCCTATACAATACAGGAATATGAAACACCGTTTAACTATTCGGTAAGTGCTCCCGGATTCGTTACAAAAAACAATGCGTTAACCTCTCCACAGGAAAACGGACAGCTGAAAATCACCTTACGCCCTGAGTGGGCAGACAGGCCTTCCTTCGTAAAGGGGGAAAAGGTGAAATTCTATTCTGCCTTTACTGCAACGATAGCTTCATTTGCAATTACGGTGGTAGCAAAATCCTTTTATTCATCAGGAAAAAATACGGCTGTTTGGAGCAGTATAGACAGCATTTCAACAGGACTTGTCTATGCTTCACTTGGAGTTTTGTTTGGAACGCTTGTTGATTATTTCATTTCCTCTAAGTATATGTTATATTGATTAAATTTATAAAAGAATATAAAATTGATTGAGTTTTACTTTAAAATAATAAACGGAGAGATATATGGCACGAGTTTGTGAAATCTGCGGAAAGGGAACAATTTCAGGAAATATTGTTCCAAGAAAAGGTCTTGCTAAGAAACACAAGGGTGTTGGACAGCACATAGGAGTAACGAAAAAGAGAGTATTTCATCCTAATCTCGTTAATGTTAAAACCACTATAAACGGTACGACTCGCACATACACAGTATGCACAAGATGCTTAAGATCAGGCTTTATTGAAAAAGCTGTGTGATAGTGAATTATACAGATAAAAGAGGACCTGATAAAACGGTTCTCTTTTTTTATATGGAGTACATATGAACGAAGAATTAAGTGTAGTTTCAGTAAGAATAAACAATGCGTCATTTATAATTCCGCAGTTTTTTATTGATAAGGTAATAGCGTTGAAGAAGGTTTTGCTTGTGTCGTCAACGCTTGGTTCAAGGAATATTTCGCTGTTGAAAAAGGAACTTGAAAAATCGCATATAAAAACAAACGAGGTTTCTTTTTATGAACTCAGCGACAACTATTTATTTGACGGTGTTACGTTTGTAAACGGCTCTTTTCCTCCGGGGAAATATCCGGAAGAAAGCGCAGCAGGCCGTCTTGCCGTACGTCTTTGTGCTGCAAATTTTTATATATACGAAGATCTCAGCCCCCTTACGGTTGTTGACAGGAGAATAGTCAAGGACAGTAAGGTTATTGAGGAACTCTCACTCTCTGAAGCCGGAAGCCTTGCTTTTTACGGTTCGGTTCTTGTGCATCCTGAGGCTTTTTATAAGGCTGTAAGAAAAAATACAAAGGTCTATATAGCATCGCTGCTTGAGGATTCTTCAACGCTTATAACGGACACACCGTCTAATGAGGCAAGGAAAAGAAAAATCAAGGGCTTTCAAATGATCGAAGGCGTAAGCATACTTACAATTGAAGGGGTATCGCTTCAGGGACGTCCTCAAACTGCATCAAGAATGTGTAGCGCAGTCGGATCGCGAGGAGTTTCAATATTGATGCTCTCTCAGGGTGCCTCCGAAAGCTCTATGAGTATGGTTGTTCGCTCATCGGATGCTTCTGTTGCAGCCTCTGCAATTGATGAAGCGTTTGAAAAGGAAATAAGCGAGGGATCTGTGGAAAGTGTGGATATAGACAGCGACAATGCCATTATAGCCGCAGTTGGTGATTCCGCAATAAGTTCAACAAAGGTGTTTGCATCTTTCTTTAACGCTCTTTCATCACTAAGAATCGGAATCAAGCTTACAACGGCAAGTCCACATGATAAATCCCTTACAGCCGTTATTTCCAAAAAGGATGTTAAAAAAGCGCTTTCTGCGTTATATGCTAATTTTTATTTGTTAAAACGTACAATTTCAACAGGGATATTTGGCGTTGGAAACATAGGTAAGGCTCTTATAGAACAGCTGAACGGGCAAACCGAGGAGCTTAAAAAAAGCGGCATAGACATAAGGATCAGAGCACTTGCAAACAGCAAAAAAATGCTTTTGAACGAAAGCGGGATAAATTTGGACAACTGGAAAGAGGAGTTTGATAAAAAAGCAGAACCGCTTGATATAGACAGGATGATTGACTTTTTAGACAGCGACAGCTTCCCCCATACTCTTATGATAGATTGTACTGCAAGCGATGAGCTTCCCCATAAGTATCTGTCGTGTTTAAAGCGAAATATTCACATAGTCACTCCAAACAAAAAAGCAGGTGTAACGCCATATGATTATTATCAGGAGCTGTTAAAAACCTGCGCTGAAACCGGTACATTATACCTTCATGAAGCAACGGTAGGAGCAGGACTGCCCATTATTTCAACAATCAACGATCTTATTAATACCGGTGATAAAATCAAAAGCATCTCAGGTATTTTTTCAGGATCTCTTGCATGGTTGTTTGCATCATACGATGGAAGTATGCCTTTCTCAAGCCTTGTGTTAAAAGCAAAGGAATTAGGATATACCGAACCTGATCCGCGAGATGATCTTTCGGGTATGGACGTTGCAAGAAAAACTGTTATTCTTGCAAGAGAAATAGGGCATAGCGCAACCCTTGACGGAATGAGCATTACATCCCTTGTACCCGAACAGCTTAGGAATGTAAGCAAAGAGGAATTCCTTTCACGTATTACCGAAATGGATGAGGGAATGAAAAAACTGTATGATGAGGCTAAAAGCGAAAATAAAGTCCTCAGATACGTTGGCGGAGTTGATGAGAACGGCAGATGCTATGTGGAACTTGGAAAATTCGCACCGCCTTCACCGTTTGCGCTTTCTACGGGGAGTGACAATATAATATCATTTATAACTGAAAGATATGTTAAGGGTGGGCCGCTGACAATTAAAGGACCGGGAGCCGGAATAGAGGTTACCGCAGGCGGAGTGTTTGCGGACATACTCAGACTTTGTTCATATTTAGGAGCAGCATTATGGTAATGGTATCTACAAGAGGCAAGGATAGTAAAAACCTGTCTGACGCAATATTAAACGGGCTTGCAAGCGATGGAGGGCTTTTTATTCCGCCATCATTTAAAAAGATTGATTTTGAGCCATATATAGAAATTGCCGATAAGGAAAATGCTTACGGTATTATAGCAAAGGCAGTTTTGAGTTCCTTTTTTGAAGGGGATGAGATACAGGACAAGCTTGAGAGTATAATAAACAAAGCGTTTGACTTTCCATGCCCTTTAAAGCTTATGAATGACAATAAAGGGGCATATTTGGAATTGTTCTATGGTCCAACTGCCGCTTTCAAGGATTTTGGCGCACGATTCTTGGCCTGTTCAATGGAGGCTATTTTACAAAAGCGCGGCGGAAACCTTACTGTGCTTGTTGCAACAAGCGGTGATACCGGTTCTGCCGTTGCAGGGGCATTCTATAAAAAAGAGGGAATTAAAGTAAAGATACTATTCCCAAAAGGCGGAATATCCCCACGACAGAAAAAGCTTCTTACGGTATGGGGTGAAAACATAGAGAGCTATGAGGTTGACGGAACCTTTGATGACTGTCAGCGCATGGTTAAGGAAGCGTTTGGCGATAGCGAATACAGAAAACAGTACAATCTGACTTCGGCAAATAGCATTAATATTGCACGCTTGCTGCCACAGATGACATATTATGTCTATTCATCATGCTTGTACAAAAAATTAACGGGTAAAGATCCGATATTTATAATTCCATCGGGCAATGTGGGCAATGCTACATCGGCATATTATGCAAAAACCATAGGTGCTCCGATAAAGCAAATAGTTCTTGCACAGAATGCCAACAGACCCGTAGTTGACTATTTGGAGAGCGGTATATATACGCCACGCACAAGCGTAAAAACCCTTGCAAATGCAATGGATGTGGGAGCTCCGAGCAATGCAGAGCGAATGTTTAAGCTGTATCCTTCATATGAGGAATTTAAAAATAATGTGAGTGCATATTCCATATCGGATGAAG
>JAQYLW010000087.1 GCA_028719825.1 Spirochaetales bacterium
CACAGAAGATTATGTAAAAGATACTTCTACATATATGGGTTCTTTTGTAGGGCGATTTTGCGGAAGAATTAAAAACTCACGTTTTCAAATAGACAACAGGGAGTATAACCTTGTGCCAAACGATGGATCTTCACATCTTCACGGAGTTTTAAGCAGGGTTTTGTTTAAATTAAAAAAACACACGACAAATGAAGTAGTATTTGAATATGACAGCCCCTCCGGAGAGGATGGTTTTCCCGGAAATATGCATATAGAAATACAATACATATTTGAAAACGAAAATCTTGTATTCAGGGTTAATGCAATAAGTGACCAAGACACGGTATTTGCTCCAAGCAACCATACTTATTTCACCCTTCCCGATAATGGCGACAAGAGTATTTTACGTCTATCGCTTCACATGAATGCCTCGTCATTTTTTGAAATAGACGATGGGATTCTAAAAACCGGAAAGCTTATAAGTCTCAAAGAGTATCCTCAAATGGATTTTAGAGATGCCCGTGTCCTTAAATGCCTTGTAGATGAAAAAAACAGAAGCCATCAGCTGATTAAAGGCAATGGTTTAGATCATACATTCCATTTTAACGATAAACCGAAGATAGTTCTTGAAAGCCCTGCTTTAAAACTATCCGTAACATCGAGTGAAAACAATATACACGTATATTCGGGCGGTTCATTGCTCAACTCTGATTCATATAACGAAAACGAAGAAAAAATCAAGAATTATGATGGTATCGCATTTGAAAGCGAGGTGTCAGGCCTCTCTATTGAACCTAATATAATCAAAAAGAACAAACCTTTTTCCACATATACTTCATGGTATATAGAAGAAAAATGAAATTTCATTAGAAAAATACTAATAATTTACAAAAAAAATCAACAAAATGAATAAGAAATGAATAAAAAATAATTAGATATAATCTAATTTTTATACATAAATCTCATAGATCACAATTACTATGTTATAATTAATGAGTAAGGCAACGTTATGGATATTTTACGTTGTGATAAGGAGGAAATAATGAAAAAATCAATTAAGTTACTGCTATCTGCATTGCTTATCGCCTCATTTGTTCTTGGAGTATCATGCTCAAAAAAAGATGGCGGTGCAACAAGTGCCAAAGTGGAAAATAAAAACAAACCGGTTGTGTTTTACAATAGACAGCCCTCAGACCCCACAAGCGGCAAAATTGACACAGCAGCCATGTCGTGGAACGACAGCACATACTATGTTGGCTTCGATGCAAAAGGCGGCGGAACAGTACAGGGCGAAATGATCGCAGAATATCTCAAAACTCAAACTAAAAACATCGACAGAAACAACGACGGTATAATCGGATACGTTCTCTGCATAGGAGATGTCGGACACAATGATTCAAACGCAAGAACTGAAGGAATCAGACGCGCTCTTGGAACATGGAACGGAACAACTGATCCTACCAATACAAAAATCGGAAGCATAGTAATTGAAGGCAAAACCTATAAGGTAAAAGAGCTTGAAGGAAAAGCCATGACCGGTAACGACGGTTCAACATGGAATGCAAATGCCGCAACTGATGCAATGTCAGGATGGGCAACAAAATTCGGAAAACAGATTGACCTTGTTGTTTCCAACAACGACGGAATGGCAATGGGGTGCTTACAGGCCTCCAACTATCCTCAGGGCGTTCCTATCTTCGGTTATGATGCAAACGCCGATGCTATTGAAGCAATTGGTCAGGGCAAACTTACCGGTACTGTTTCTCAGAACGTTGATGCTCAGGCAACAGCAACATTACAGGTTCTCCGCAATCTTATGGACGGAATAAGCGGAAAAGAAGCAGTTGAAAAAGGTATAACAACACCTGATAAATACGGCAACAAGATCTCTGCTCCTACGGTATACAAAGAAGATGAAAAGGCCCTTTTGGCTCTTAATGCTGCTGTTACAGCTAAAAACTGGCAAGAATATAAAGCAGGAAACAGAGATAAAGGCGTCAAACAGACAGATGCTCCTAAAAAGAAGGTTCTTCTTACGGTTTATAACTCAAGCGATAACTTCCTTTCATCATCCTATGTACCTGCACTTGAATACTATGCTCCTCTTCTTGGAATAGATTTGAACATAGTTCAGGGTGACGGACAGAATGAAAACTCTTGTACAGATAGATTTGATAACCTTAATGCTTATGATGCATATGCAATTAACATGGTTAAAACAAACTCTGCTGCAGACTATTTAAATAAGCTTAAATATTAATTAAGTCTTTTGTATGTCGCCGGTTTTGGCGGCATACAATCATTATAAAACTATGAGCAAAACACTACTTGAATTAAAAAATTTAACAAAGGCCTTTGGTAAAAATAAAGTTCTTAACGGTATTAATTTAACTGTTAAAGAAGGATCGGTACTGGGGCTTATGGGTGAAAACGGGGCAGGAAAAAGCACCATGATGAAGTGCTTGTTCGGAATATATATGAAGAATGAGGGCGAGATCTATTTTAACGGATCCCTTATAAACTTCAAAAGCCCCAAAGATGCATTAGAGAACGGTGTTGCAATGGTACATCAGGAATT
>JAQYLW010000088.1 GCA_028719825.1 Spirochaetales bacterium
GAAGTGAGGGACGATAGCATTTTTATAAAAAGGGGATTCTCAATACGCCCTGTAAGCGTAGATCTTGATAATATGATAGATTCCGTTCCTATTCTTTCCGTTCTTGCTTCATTCGCATCGGGAGTATCCGAGTTCAGCGGCATAGAGCGTTTAAGATTCAAGGAAAGCGATAGAATACTGGCCGTAATAAACATGCTAACTGCTGCCGGAGTAACCTCAGAATATAAGGACAAAAAACTGTATATACATGGTTCAACGCCACATTCAGGGAACTTCAACGGGGAAAACGATCACCGTATGGTCATGGCGGCAAGCATATTGGCATCTTCTGTAAACGATACTCGCCCATCCTATATCAGTACCCCTTATGCAGTAAAAAAATCCTATCCTGCCTTCTTTGAAGATTTACAAAAAATCGGAGGTATAAGCCGTGTCAAAATGGACAGGTAACAAGCTCAGAATAGAAACCTACGGAACATCTCATTCCGATAAAATCGGCATTGTGATTGAAGGAATGCCAAGAATGAAGATCAACCGCGCCCTGTTAAATAATATGCTCCTCAGACGAAGCGGGGCAAGCGGCCTTGGCACAACGCCCAGAAAGGAAGCGGATGAGGTGGAGTTTATACATGGCGTTAAGGATGATGAAATTATCTCATCTTCATTAGAAGCCGTAATATTCAATAAAAACGTAAGGAGTTCTGATTATAATGAACTCTATGCCCGTCCCCGTCCGTCCCATGCAGACTATGCATGGTACCTAAAAGAAGGACAGCTTGATTTTTCGGGAGGGGGCAGGTTCTCAGGCCGTCTTACTGCCGTATTTACGGTAGCAGGTGCGCTTGCCATGTCGTATCTCAACCAAAAAGGAATACAGATAAGGGCATATGTGTCATCGCTTGGCGGCATAAGGGGATATACATACAAAAACAAAAGCGAAATACGTTTGTCCGATTTGCCCTTAGAACTTAGCGAACAACAGCGTGACAAACTGCTTAAAACGATAGAGGACAAGGACAGCGTAGGAGCTGTTGTTGAATGCGTAACGTTCAACTTTCCCTCAGGATACGGAAACGACTATTTTGAAGGGCTTGAAAGTGAACTTTCATCGCTTTTGTACGCAATACCCGGAGTAAAGGGAGTGGAGTTTGGACTTGGGTTTGACATATCTTCTTTATGCGGCAGCGTTGCAAACGATCAGCTGTATTACTCCAAAAACGGCAAGGTTGAAACAAAGACAAACCATGCAGGCGGAATCAACGGAGGTATTTCCAACGGAATGCCGATTACAATCAGTGTTGCATTCCGTCCAACGCCATCCATATTTAAAAAACAAAACACGATAGATTTACAAACAAAAACAAACACGGAAATTCAAATTAAGGGTCGTCATGATTCCTGTATTGCAATAAGGGCAGTTCCGGTTGTAGAAAGCGCAGTTGCTCTTGCTCTTCTTGACGTTATGCTATAGCTGTCAATTCCTTGTATCGTTTTGACAGTAATAACCAATTATAATAAAATTGTAGTCAGTGAGAAACTCAAACAATAAAAAAGTTGCAATAGACATTGGCTCATCGTTTATCCGCCTTGCGTATGGTGAAATAAACGACAAGGGCGGTCTTGAGGTAAGAGGGGTAATTGAAAAACCCTCGTGTGGTGTGTCTAAGGGTAACATAACCGATTTTGATGAGGCTTTAAAATCAATAAAGTCTCTTTTCGCCGAATTGAAAGGAGCATACGGCTACTCTCCTACATCTGTATCTCTTGCGCTTAACAGCGGTATGACAGAAACAGTGTACGGAAGCGGTGGCGTTGCTAAAAAATACAACGAAAGCATTATTAACGAGAAGGATATAAATGCTGCAATAAACAACGCAAGAATCAATTTAAACATGGATTCAAGCAAAATTGTGCTGCATTCGTTTCCTGTTGAATACAAGGTGAACGGCGTTGATAAGATTACAAATCCAATGAATATGCCTGCAACCTCTCTTGAGATATCCGTTGTATTTTTGATGTGTTCAAATGAACGAATAGCCGCATTTTCGCGTTTGTTCCGTGGCCTTGGAGTGAAGGTTGAGGCATTTTATGCCTCTCAGGTAGTATCCCTGTCCTCGCTTATCAACAAGGAAGAAAAAAATGACGGGGTGATAGTTATAGATATCGGAGAAAAGACCTCATCTCTTATTTCTTATCTTGGTGGTAATCTTACCTCTATTACAAGCATTCCTTTTGGAGGCGGCACCGTAACCGACGATATCGCTTATATCCTTCAAAAAAATACGGCATATTCAAAAAAACTGAAGGAAGAATACGGCTGTGCATATCCGCCTTCGGTAAATAAGGATTCTATGATTACAATAAAGGCAGAAAACGACGAGGATGTGCGTTTCCCACAGTCGGAGCTTTCTTCAATCATATATCCGAGGATGCATGAGATATTTAAGCTTTTGAAAAACGACTTTGATAAGGTTCCGCGTTACGGGGTATATTCATCCGGCATCATTCTGATAGGAGGGGGATCCTTGCTCTCCGGTTGTCAGGAAGTTGGCAAAAGTGTATTCTCCCTGCCTACACGAATGGGCTTCCCCGAAGCATTACCGGGCCTTTCACGTGAGTATATAAATCCTAAATATGTAAACGTGTTGGGAGCTCTTAAACAAGCATACATGGATTCTCCTTTGTATAAGGGGAAAAAGAATATCAATATAAGTGATGAGACTGAAGTAAAAGAGTCATTTTCCATAAAGGGATTATGGAAAAAATTATTTTGAGGTAAATTATGGAAGAAGGTTCTTCAAGTTTTATAGATTCGTACCCGTCGGAAGCCGTGATAAAGGTTGTCGGAGTTGGTGGTGGCGGCGGAAACGCAATAAACAGGATGATTCGTAGCGGTATAGGGGGCGTGTACTACATAGCCATGAACACCGATGTTCAGGCTTTATACAACTCAACCGCAGATGAAAGACTTGCCCTTGGAAAAGAACTCACCGGTGGTCTTGGAGCCGGAGGGAATCCTGAAATAGGGAAAGAAGCTGCAGAGGAAAGCAAGGAAGAAATAAAAAAGGCTTTACAAGGCGCAAACATGGTGTTTATCACAACCGGGATGGGAGGAGGAACAGGGACAGGTGCATCTCCCATAGTTGCAGAGATCGCCAAAAGCATGGGAATTCTTACTGTTGCAGTTGTTACTACCCCGTTTATTTTTGAGGGTAAAAAGAAGGTTGAAATTGCATTTCAGGGTATTGAAAAACTCAAACCCCATGTGGATACGCTCATTCAGGTTCCAAACGAGCAGCTGTTACGACTTTGTCAAAACGGCACAAGCATGAAAGAAGCTCTTTTGCTTGCAGACGATGTGCTCCTTCAAGGTATATCCGGAATAAGTGAACTCATAACAGAGCCGGGAGAGATAAATATTGACTTTGCCGACGTAAAAAGCGCGCTTAAGAACTCAGGCGATGCTATTATGGGAATAGGCGAAGGCGAGGGTGAAAATCGAGCAATAGACGCCGTTAAAAGCGCCATTAGCAATCCCTTGCTTAAGGATGCATCCATAAACGGAGCAAGAAATGTTCTTATAAACGTTGCTGCAGGGGATAACCTAACCTTGCAGGAGTATCAGAGTGTTGTGGAATACGTTCGTTCAATAACGGATATCGATGCTCTTGTAAAACCGGGGCAGTCTATAAATACCTCTCTTGGGAATAAAATACGTGTTACTGTTATAGCAACAGGGTTTGCTCCTCACATATCCGTGTTAGAAGCACAGATTGCGGAAATGAGGCAGAAGGGAAGTTTTGTAAACACCTCATTTGAAAGGGATTCGGATGGTGTAAAGATTATTCGTCACTGGCAGGAATTATGTCCTCAAATAAGTGAAAATATAAATTACGGCGACTATTCTATTCCTGCTGTTATAAGGTATTCATTGGGGCCGAGTACAGCATTTAATGACGAAAGATGAGCTGTTAAACAAGTATAGTTTATATCTTAGAATCGATAAACGTCTAAGCAAAAAAACAGAGGATGTATATCTTCAGGTTGCCCGTGAATACCTGTTTTTCTTGAATGAGAACAATACGGAATTGACAGAGTCCAAGGTTGATGATATTGAAAAATTCGTATCATCAAAGGGGTTCACGTCAAGGAGCATGGCAAAGTATTTGTCGGCTATTCGCAGCTTGTACAAGTTTTTAACAGAACAGAAAATACGCTCCGACAACCCCAGTGAGCTTTTGTATCCGATAAAGTCGGGGCTGTATTTACCATCTGTTCATTCTGTTGAAGAAATAGACAAACTCATAAACTACATTTCCCTCTCATCGGATGAATATGCTCTTAGAGACAGGGCCATATACGAATTAATTTATTCATCCGCCCTAAGAGTGAGCGAATGTATAAATTTAAAAACCGGCGATTATCTGAAAAACGAGCGCCTTGTAAGAATCAACAATTCAAAAAGGGGAAAAAGCCGCTTGGTTCCGGTTGGATCAAGGGCAATTGAGTATATAGATGAGTATCTGTATTCCTCACGTGCAAAATTTGCAGTTAAAAAGGGTTCGGATTTTTTATTTCTATCGCGAATGGGCGGAGCGCTTACTCGTCTTGAAGTGTGGAAACGATTGGATGAATACGGAGAAAAGGTAGGTATTCATTTTACCGTACATTCCTTGCGTCATAGTGCAGCCACGCATATTTTACAAAACGGAGCTAATCTTGTTGCCGTGCAGGCGTTTTTGGGGCATAGCGATTTAAAAACAACCGAAATCTATACACATCTTTCAAATCTCGATTTAAAAGATGCCTTTTTCAAATACAAAAAGTAAAACATCGTTTGGGAAAGAAAAAGGAAATAAAGAAAAGTTGAATTTCATAAAAAGGATCTCAAAATATGATTCCGAAATGCCATGTATGATCTATTGATAAAAATCTTAGAAAGTCCGGAGTACTTACAATTTGATATTAATGTACCACGACTTGCTACTCATTGTTTTACAATTTGACAAATTTTAATCAAACAATGACAAACATTTGTCTTTAATATCAAGAGCAATGTCACGCGCTTGTTTTTCTTTTATTCCAATATTTTTAGCCACTGATAGAATATCATCTATACTTGGATTTTTACCCTCACCATTGATTGTTGTTGCATGCTCTCCGTTAAATGACGAACTGTATGTCAAATCATACGCAGGGGACAGGTGCCATTCTTTTTTATTCTCATCATATAAAAACGAGAAATTCTTTGAATGATCATCTCTGTTGTGCGCAAAAACATTAAAGCACATAAGTCTATATAACTGCTCAATATCCTGATAATTTTTCGTTAATTCGAGAGTCAATTTCATCAAAATATTGTAATCAAGATTCGGCAAGCGATGGCTTGTTTCTAATAGTCCGCTAACTGAAACCATATGTACTTTTTTACCGTTTTCTCTATCAAATCGTTTTATACCGAAATATCCCGAATAAATTTTAGAATCAAAAAGTTTTGTTTCACTCATTTTTATCCCACAATCTTTTGCAACAAGAGAGTATTTGTATTCCTGTTCTCCAATATATTTAGGATCCTGTGAAGATGGGAATTTTATTATCCAGTCTTCTCCGTTTATTTTGGTTAGAATCTTTGGTCTTGCTCCGCCTGACGAACCGCCAAGTTTAAAAAGTTCATCCAAGTTATCAGAGCTTTGTGACTCTAATATTTTTGAACATTCTTGCGCAAGCTTGTCATAATCAGATTCTTCTTGTGGAGTTTCAAATCTGTGTTCAGGCTTATATGTCAAAGCTCCCATACC
>JAQYLW010000089.1 GCA_028719825.1 Spirochaetales bacterium
GTAGTAGGAATAGACGGATATGCTGAGAAAATGGCAATATTTGAATCATTCTCGTATTTTTTACCCATTCCTGATGTTTCACTATTGTCAAGCAGCTTTGCCATATAGAGAGTACCATCATTTGCATACGATGCAAGAAGAGTAAATTTTCCTCCATAGCCCTTGCCTGTAAGGTTTAGAATATAGCCCTTAACAACTCCGTCCTCTGTATTTAGCCGATAGTATGAATTAACTGTATCATCCTCAACTTTCTGCTCTCCGAACTCCATGTCAACAACAGCATCTTCGAAATTGACTACGCTAAGACTGTCGGCTATGCGTTTTTCAGCATTCCTTTTGATTGTAGGAGCGGTAAGCATGTTTACAATTGAAAGCAACAGGGCAAAGGATGCACAGATGGCAAATAAAGTAATGCCCGATAAAAGATACTTTTTCATTTGCTCTTCTCCTTTTTTGCACATCCGTATACGCGGTTTTTGGTAAGTCTGTCTATAAGCGGAGTTGCAGTGTTCATTAAAAGAATAGCTATGCTCACACCCTCAGGAAGAGAAGCAAAGCTTCTGAAAAAGAAGGTTAAAAATCCGCATCCTATGCCGAATATAATCTGACCTTTTTTTGTTATGGGGGTAGTTACCATATCGGTTGCCATAAAAAATGCACCAAGGAACAAACCACCTGTAAGAATACCCATAAACGGATCGCCTGCGAACAACCCCAACCCCTGTTTCAGACCGCCAAAGATGTAGGTCAGTATAAAAAAGGTTGCGATATACGTGCATGGGATATGGGGCGTTATTATTTTTTTTGCAAACAGAATTACAGCACCTAAAAGCAAAAGAATGGCAGAAACCTCTCCGATACATCCTGACATATTTCCGACTGCTGCATCTATATATATGGGATTTATGTTAAGAAAGGAGCCAAGCTTCTCAGCAAACGCCGTAACCGGATACCAGCCCTTATAAAGAGCGTATGTAAAATCAAGCCCCTGAGGACCAAGCCCCTTGTAAAAGCCAAGCGGTGTTGCGCCTGAAAGAATAGGGGTTGGACGAGTAAGGGCAAGCGATGTAAGAAAATAAGGCACAGGATAGGATGTAAGAGCTGATGAAAATGAAAACATCACAAAAACCCTTCCGCCGATTGCCGGGTTTGCCCAGTTGTTCCCTATTCCCCCAAATGCCGCCTTACAAACTGCAATTGCAAAGACTGATGCAATTATAGGCACATATAAAGGAACAAGCGCACTAAAATTCATCCCTATCAGCAAGCCTGTGACCACGGCTGAGAGGTCCTTTATTGACGATATGTCTTTTTTCCCTATCCATCCGATAAGAGCTTCTGTTACCACCGAAGAAAAAACGGATATTACAAGCACTAAAAGAGCCCTTGCTCCAAACGATATCACTCCCCAAACTGCGGCAGGAAGAAGGGCTATAATTACCCATAGCATAATATTTTGTATGCTGAAGCTCTTTTTGCTGTGTACATGCGGACTTGACGATATATGAACAACAGGTTCCGTCATTTTGTGCTCCTCCCCATTTTTTTACCGAACTTGAATCCCTGAACAAGTTTTATGTTAGACGGACATATGAATTCACAACATCCGCATTCACGACAATCCATAAGGTTTTCATCCATTGCCTCTTTGTATTTTCCATGCGATATGAGTTTGAACAGCCTTGTAGGTATAAGGTTCATAGGACAGGCATTTACACATCGTGCGCAGGAAATACAATTTGTGGATTCCTTATCACAAACAGAGGTCAAAAAGGTCAAGGCCGATGTTGTTTTTGTAATGGGTGTTGATTTGTCATAAAAAGCAAACCCCATCATAGGACCGCCTGAGATCATCTTTTGCACATTGTCTTTAAGCCCTGAGCAGAAATCCACGAGATTTTGTACGGATGCCCCTAACGGTGCAATAATGTTTTTGGGCTTGTTAACGCCCTCACCCGTAACGGAAACTACTCTTTCTATTAGCGGCTTTTGCTTGTAAACAGCCTCGTAAATTGCATAGCACGTTCCAAGGTTGGAAACTACACAGCCTGCATCAAGAGGAAATTTACCCGACGGAACTTCTCTGCCCGTAAGTGCCTTAACAAGGTTCTTTTCATCGCCCTGCGGATACTTTGTTTTCATAAGGCGTATTTCAAAATGAATATCGCCGTTTCCGTTTATAGAATCTATAACCGATGAAAGCTGATCAAGAGTGTCTTTTTTATTGTCCTCGGTGGCTATATATACGGTTTTTGCCTTGAGAATTCTGGCACTCTCTAAGGCGCCAAGCAAGGATTCTTTGGGTTTTTCCACAAGCAGTCTGTAATCCGCACACAGGTACGGTTCACATTCGGCGGCATTAACTATAAAATAATCAACCGTTTTTCCTTCGGGAACAGAATACTTGATATGAGTAGGGAAACCTGCTCCGCCAAGGCCTACAATCCCTGCGTCTTTAATCATTTCCAATGCATCCTGTTTCTTTTCAAGACGAACATAATCGTCATCTTCTGGGATAGCAGAGGGGGATGAACACTTAATCACAACTGCAGGAGAGGTTATGCTTGAGGGCAAAACAACTGACACATTTTGTGTTATCTCTCCGCTTACAGGCGAATAAATGGAATTCCCAAGAGCAGATGATGATGAGGCGATTAATTCCCCTCGTTTAACGCTCTCTCCCACTTCCTTTACCAAAACACTTGGCGCACCAAACCCTTGTGACAAAGGGAGAACAATCTGTTCGGGATATGGCAATCGCTCAAGTTTTTCAAAGCGATTTAAATCCTTTGCATCTTTAGGATGCACGCCTCCTTTAAATGTTGCTAACTTTTTAAACAAAATATCCTCCTGCCATTTTTAGCCGATAGTCAGGCATATTATTTTTTTATTATATAATATTTTACAATCTATAAGGATATAGAAATTAGAATAAATATAAAAATAATTACAAAAAATATTAATCTTTCTTGATAAAATTATGATTTTTATAATAATATCTTTAACAATTCTAAATAAAAGGAGAAGGACAATGAAAAAGAGTATCACTGTTTTTACACTCATTCTTTGTATTTTAGCTCTTTTTGTTTCTTGTAAGAAGCAAAAGGATTCATCAAAATTTGTTATTGGCGCAACACCAAGCCCACACGCGGAAATGCTTGAACTCGTGAAAGATGAGATGTCAAAACAAGGATATGCTCTTGAAATTAAAGAATTCACCGATTACGTAACACCTAACGAATCTTTGGAAAGCGGTGAAATTGATGCAAATTTCTTCCAGCATCTTCCATATATGAATTCGTTTAACAGAGACAGAGGCTTCCATCTTGTAAACGCAGGAGCAATCCATATAGAACCACTTGCTCTATATTCAAAACAGTTTGATTCACTTGATGCTTTTAAACAGTCAAAGAGCATTAAAACAATAGCAATTCCAAACGATCCGACAAACGAAGGAAGAGCCTTGCTACTTCTTGAAAGCGCAGGACTTATCACGCTTAAGGATTCATCAGCTCTTGAATCAACGCCAAAGGATATTAAGGATAATCCCTTTGGTTTGAAGTTCAGAGAAATAGAGGCGGCAACATTACCAAGAATCCTCAGCGACGTTGACGGGGCTGTAATAAACGGAAATTACGCTATTCCTGCAGGACTTCTTGCTACACGTGACGGACTTTATGTTGAAGGAGCAGATTCTCCATATGTCAACATAATAACCGTGAAAAGCGGACGTGAAAACGAGGCTGTTGTTAAGGCACTTGTAAAAGCATTAAAGAGTGACAACGTCAAAAAATACATACAGGACACATATCCTAACGGAGAGGTTGTTCTTGTAAACTAATTAATCGAACATAATAAAAAAGGTGTAAACCCCATGGGGTTTACACCTTTTTTATTATGTTCGATTAATTAGTTTACAAGAACAACCTCTCCGTTAGGATATGTG
>JAQYLW010000090.1 GCA_028719825.1 Spirochaetales bacterium
ACATGGAGTTCGGAGAGCAGAAAGTTGAGGATGATACAGTTAATTCATACTATAGGCTAAATACAGAGGACGGAGTTGTTAAGGGTTATATTCTAAACCTTACAGGCAAGGGCTATGGAGGAAAATTTACTCTTCTTGCATCGTATGAGAGCGATGGTACTCTCTATATGGCAAAGCTGCTTGACAATAGTGAAACATCAGGAATGGGTAAAAAATACGAGGATGATTCAAATATTGCCATTTTCTCAGCATATCCGTCTATTCCTACTACCAAGGGCAGCTTAAGTGCCGAACACAGTTCAATAGTTTCGGGCGCTTCCGTAACGTTCCAAGGGATAGGAGTGGCATTACAAACAGGACAGAAATTTGTTGTTGAAGTTTTAAACGGAGGGAATCCCTGATGTTTTACGAATTTAAAAAAGGATTGATAAAAGATAATCCGGTATTTGTGCTTATGTTAGGGCTGTGCCCCATTTTGAGTATGAGCGCAAAGGTTGACAATGCACTTGGTATGGGAGTTGCCGTAACTTTTGTTTTGTTGTGTTCTAACGTGATTATTTCGCTTTTAAGGTCGTTTATTCGAGATACTATACGAATACCTGCATTCATTGTTGTTATAGCCTCATTTGTAACGATAGTAGAGCTTGTAGTAAAGGCCTTTATTCCCTCGCTTTCGGTTTTGGGAGTATATCTTCCCCTTATTACGGTAAACTGTATAATTTTAGGGCGAGCAGAAGCATTTGCTTCAAAAAACACCGTATATAAAAGCGCATTGGACGGATTGGGAATGGGTATAGGTTTTACTCTTGCTCTGTTGCTTATAGCCTTTATTCGCGAAATTTTAGGCTCAGGCAGTATCAGCTTGCCCGGACTAAAAATAAGCATACCTATCCTGTCTTCTCATCCTATTCAAGTGTTATCACTTGCGCCGGGGGCACTCCTTGTTATGGGATTACTCCTTGCTTTGTTCAGCTACATAAAAGACAAAAAGGATGAAAGGGCGATAAAACAGGCAAACGATAAGGAGAAAGCCAAATGACATATATTGCGTTGATTATTACTTATGTTTTTATTCAAAACTACATATTGGTAAACTTTTTAGGACTTTGTTCTTTTATCGGAGTATCAAGGGACAGTGAAAGTGCTCTTGGAATGGGTGCTTCCGTAACGTTTGTAACGGGCGTTACAAGCGTTGTGTGCTATATCATATATCATTATCTGCTTGTTCCTCTGCACATAGAATATCTTCAGACCGTGGCTTTTATACTTGTAATTGCATCCTTGGTTCAGGCTTTGGAGATGTTTATAAGAAAAACAAGTCCGTCGCTTTATAAAGCCCTTGGAATATATCTTCCTCTTATCACAACAAACTGCTTAGTTCTTGGTATTGCAATTATCAACATAACAGAAAACCATTCGCTTTTTGAAACGTTTGTCGCAGGGGTTTCTGCAGGGCTTGGCTTTACTCTTGCCATAATACTCATGAGTGCAATACGTGAAAAACTTGCAATCACCGATGTGCCTCGCCATTTTAAGGGCGTGCCTATAGCGTTTATTTCAGCAGCTTTAATGGCTCTTTCATTTATGGGATTTGATAAGGGTATCCTTGCAAATTTACATTTGGCATAAGGGGGAAATATGGGAATTTTATATGCTGTTTTGACAATAGGAATACTTGCGTTCATCCTTGGTGCCGCTCTTGAATTTGCTTCTAAAAAGTTTGCAATAAAAAAAGATGAACGCCTTAGCGAGCTTGAAAAAATTATGCCCGGTGTAAACTGTGGCGGCTGCGGATATGCAGGATGTTCTGCTTATGCTGCTGCCGTTGCTTCGGGAGAGGCTAAAATAGGAAAATGCGCACCAGGCGGCAAGGCACTTGCTTTGTCCATGGCAACAATCATGGGAGTTGACGAAATAAGCGAACCGGAAAAGCAGGTTGCATTTGTTGCCTGCAGAGGGGATGTGAACCACACTCAGCTTGATGCGAAATACGATGGGATTTTAGATTGCCGTGCTGCGAGTTTGCTGTTCAATGGCAACAAGGGATGTAAGGCAGGATGTTTGCATTTTGGCTCCTGTGCAGCAGAATGTCCTCATCACGCTATTTACACCGATGCGGAGGGAAACTACATTGTTGATAAGAATAAGTGCGTAGGCTGCGGAGTTTGCGTTACTGTGTGTCCTCATAAGATTATTCGCCTTATACCCTACGATGCAGAATATGCAGTTGCGTGTAATAACACCGAAAGCGGATTAAAGGTAAGGAAGGTTTGTGAAAAAGGATGTATAGGTTGTAAGATATGCGTAAACAAGCATCCTGATTCAGGCTGCGAAATGAAAGAGGATCTTTCTGTTGTAAACTATTCAAAGGATACATCAGGCCTTGAAAAAGCCGCATTATCCTGTCCAAGGAAGATTATTGTAAAACTATAACTAACACAAGTGTTAAATTTGCCGCATTACACTGTAATGCGGTTTTTTTTATGATATGGCCACCTCTACGCTTTCTATACGCACGTTTGCATATTTTTCAAGAGAGGCTGATACTATATGTCTTATTTCGGCTTTTTCGTCAATTACTATATCGTTTGTTTCGGGCAATGAAACTTCTATAAACACCCTATATTCCTCATCAACGCGTTCTGCCGTAAAGTTTAACACCTTTATTTCTTTATCATAGAACGCAATACATTCCTCAACTATTTGTCTAAAATCCTCTGCCGAATACGTATGAGACTTATTTCTGCTGAACACGGGAGTAACCACTGTTTTTTCACCTTCGGTCACGGTGTTTCTGCTTGCAAGAATTTCAGTGCTTTTTGAAGAGCGGTAGGCTATGTTAGGATATCGTCTTGTTATTTCAATGGCGGACACCGGTATTATATGTTTTCCCTCGTCATATCTAACCTTTTGAGCAAGCGCTATTTCGTCCTCCGATGCTATGTCCTCTATATGTATGTATTTCACGGGCTTTGGCAGTCTTAGCCTAAGCGCTATTTTATTCACCATTTTTTCGCTTGTTCCAAGAATGAGAATACGCGGATAGTTCTCCTCCTGTATTGCGTTGATTACATCGGTTCTATGCACTGCTGTGTCAAAAACTGCCGTGCGCACGGCGGATATTGTATTCTCTTCCTGTTTTGCGGAAAATCCTGCAAGTATTCTGTCGTTCTTTATCAATAAACCGTCATCGATTATCAAATCAATATAGTACTTTTCCGCAACAGCCTTGGCTCTGTGGCTTTTACCCGTGCCGCTTTTACCAACAAGCGCAAAGGTTTTTGTTTCTTCAAAGAGATGAATAATAAAGCTTTTGATTTTACGGTAAAAAGGCACTAAATAAAATAATATTTTACAATCGGTAAAATATCAAATAAATATTTTAGAATCGCCAAGAATAAAGAAGGAATATTTTAATGCGATTGAAACAATAAAATCGGCATAATATAATTTATATCGTGAAAAACATAATAAAACATGCTTTGATTACAGGCGTTCTATGCTTGTTTTTATGCTCTGTAATGTTTGCTCAGGAAAACGGGTATGTTTACTGGTGTTCTAATGACAGCCTTACTTCTTCGCCCTCATCCGGAGCTTATTTTGCAACCGACAAATTTAAAAAGGGCAGCAGGGTACAGCTGAACGTAAACGGGGTTTCAAAGGAATATACGGTAACGGATTCAATTAAGGATAAAAATGCCCTATGTGCCGTAAGTGCATTCGATGCAAAGACTATGGGTTTTTACTACACGCAAAAAGAGATGTGTAGCGTTGATCTTATCAGGGATAGCGAAGGGACAAGGGTAAACGACAAAACCGAATGGTACAATATCACAGGACTTAAAAGCAAGGACGGCAATGCTTGCACCTTGGTAAAACAGCTTGTCCGTAAAGGCTATAAAGTGTGTGTTGATCCTATTGATTTTACGTGTTCTATATTATTTGTTCCCGAATATCTATTAGAGCATGAGATAGAATCAATAAAGGATGTTATCAATGCTTCATCCTCAATACGCACAATAAAAACAAATGTTATATTATAATTAATAAAATAAATAAATATATATAGATACCATAGGAGGCAATATGGATATGGTAAGATTTTACAATGCTCGTATTCTGGACATTTACACAGGTAAAATCACATCGGGCAGCTTGATAACCAAGGGTAGCAAGATATTTAAAATCCTAAAAGAAGGTGAAAGCTGCGAATTAGATAACACTTGTTATACATCTGAAATCGACTGTGGCAGATCGCTGCTTATCCCGGCGTTTAAAAATGCACACTCACATTCTCCTATGACGGTTTTACGTGGGGTTGCCGAGGATATGGTACTTATGGACTGGCTGTACAAGGTTATTTTCCCCATGGAGGCAAGGCTTACCGAATCCGACATATATTGGGGAACAAAGCTTGCTATTATGGAAATGCTCTCATCAGGGATTTCTGCAACCTTTGATATGTATTTTTTCACTCCGTCTATGGCAAAGGCTTTTATAGAAGCAGGCTTTAAGGCTTGTTTTTGCTCATCTGTATCAGGTGGCCACACATCCTCAGAGCTTGAGAAGTGTATGTCGCTTGTACAAAATGAGTATGAAACAATAAATTCCCTTTCGCCGCTTGTTAGGTATTATGCAGGAATGCATGCCGAATACACGGCATCGAATGAGCTTGTAAAAGAATTGTCTAAGTTTGTAAATGACAAGAAGATACCGTTTTTCACACACATGAGCGAGGCCGTGGGCGAAAGCGAGGGATGCATACAGCGCCACGGCATGACTCCGGCCGCCTATTTTGCCTCATCGGGGCTTTGGAACTACGGCGGTGGCGTGTATCATGCCGTGCATGTGACGGATGATGATATTTCCCTTATGAAAAAACACAACATATCTGTTGCAATCAACGCCTGTTGTAATGCAAAAATCGCCTCAGGCATTGCCCCTGTTTTAAAATACACCCAAAACGGCATAAACGTAGGGGTGGGAACTGACGGAAGTGCAAGCAACAACAGCCTTTCTATGTTTAAAGAAATGTACACTCTTGTGCTTACGCAGCGCCTAAGTGTTATGAAACCCGATGTAATGAGTGGTTTTATGGCCCTTCAGGCCGCTACAATGGGTTCTGCACGTCTTATGGGCTTGGATAACTCACTCTCGCTTTCAGAGGGACAGGATGCGGATATAACGCTTATAGACACCTCTATGCCAAACCTTCAGCCGGAGTGCGACAATGTATCTAACCTCGTTTATTCTGCAAGTTCTGCGAACGTGAAGCTCACTATGGTTAATGGAAAAATTTTGTATAAGGACGGAGAGTATTTTATAGACGTACCCCTTAAGGACGTTATAAAACACGTAAATGAAATAAGAAATAGGATAAGTTTATGACTCGTTTTTTAATCAATCGCTTTGTAAAATCGCCTGAGAAGGTGAATGATAAATATACGCGTGCCTCATACGGTACGCTTTCCGGTATTGTAGGGATAATTTTGAATGTGTGCCTGTTTGCGCTAAAGCTGACTATGGGTCTTTTATCGGGATCAATAGCCGTTCAATCCTCGGCTTTTGACCATCTTTCAGACTCTGCCTCATCAGTAATAACACTTTTTGGCACACGCCTTTCTATGGCTCCGCCCGACAAGGAACATCCCTTTGGTCATGGAAGAATGGAGTATATTGCAAGCTTTATAATTTCGTCGCTGATTCTGGTTGTCGGATTGCAATTTTTAAAGTCATCAATTGAAAAAATCATCCATCCCACAGAAGTTGTGTTTTACCCCATTGTTGTGATAAGTCTTGTTATTTCACTACTGGTTAAATTGTGGATGGCGCACTTTAACAAAACAATAGGAAAAACCATAAATTCAAGCGTTATGATCGCTGCCGCAGACGACAGCAGAAACGATTGTATAAGCACCGTAATAACCATTATTTCAGCCTCTGCTTCACCCTTTATAAATTTTCCGTTAGATGGGGTTTTAGGTACTTTTGTAGCCATTTTCATCATCAAAAACGGGGTAGAACTCATTAAAAACGCAACTTCCGACCTTGTTGGCAGGTCGGCGGACAATGAGTGTTATGAGGCTATTGAACAGCTTGCGAAAAAGGATGAAAAGATACTTGGGATACACGATTTGATACTGTACAACTACGGTCCCGGAAATCTGTTCGGAAGCTGCCATGCAGAGGTTGATAAAGAAGGTGATATACTTGAAATTCACGACAGAATTGACTCTCTTGAAAAGGAGATTTACGAGATGATGGGGATAGTAATGACCATCCACATGGATCCTATCGATTTGAGGAATCCCATTCTTGCAGAGTACAGAAAAAATGTTGAAAACACGCTCAATCTTCTTGATCCGCGCCTTAGCGTTCACGATTTCAGAATGGTTCCCGGACCCACCCATACAAATCTTGTGTTTGATGTTCTTATGCCCTTTGATGTGAAGATTGAAAAGAAACAGCTTGAAGATGCTGTTTTACAATCGCTTCAGAACGCATTTGAAAATATAAAATTTTACCTGGTTATCTCTTATGACAGGCAATTTTCATCATAAACCCGTACTCTTACCCCTCCTTTTTTAGCAATACAGACGGCATTTTGCTCATACTCGCAATTTGTTGACACCTGCAAGCATTTATATATATATTATATAAAACGTGAAATAATTATATAAAACGTGAAATAATGAGTTGGTTTTACCAAACGGAGGGGTCATGAATAATCGTTTTAAGATTCATAGCGTTCTATTATTGCTTGTTGTGTTGATGGGAGTTGCAGTATTTTGCTCTCTTTCCTGTTCGCAATCGCTGCCGGCTCAGCAGGAAATAAGTGTGTTTGTTTATGATTACAACAAAGACGACCCGTCTTTAAGCGAATGGGTGGATTACGATCAAAAAAACGGCACAAGTAAAGTCGTCATGTTTCCGGGCTCAAAGTTTTCTCGAACACTATCCCCTCAGAAGTTCGATGTTGAAGCCTCAAGCATGTACAAGCTGTATTCGTTTGACGGTAAAACCTTTTCTCTTTCATCAAAGCTTGAGAATCAGAGCGTTTTTGAAGGCACGATCCCTGCTTCCCAAGCGCCGCGCCTTTATGCCTACTACGATGTTAAAATGATAAACAAACATCCCGTGGAGCTTTGGAATCAAGTCAAATTTACAAAGTACGTAAATATTCCCTCCACATATAACGGCGAAAGAAAATATCTGCCGCAGGTAATTATCAAACTCAATGACGGATATACGTTCAATACGGATTTGCTGAGTGAAGGAAGCAATTTGCCCGAAGATTGGGAGCTTACCAAGGTTGCAGGCATAAGCTATGTTCAGGGCAAGCTCAACGACACAAAGGATGAGTTGCCGGTTTATCTCTTCGGCACTCCGCGCTCCTCTCAGGAGGAAGTGAACATAATTAAGCTTGAAATCCCCACAAAGTATATCGTGGACCCAAAAGGGGAGATCGGAAATTGGCCAACGATAAAGGCTGATACCGAAACATGGAGCAGGTTTATAATAAATCTCCCACCGTTTTCTGCAACCGACATTACGGTGCCCATACAAAGATACACGTCCATTAACACCACGATTAAAATCAAGGCTGACGAAGTTGCTGTCCTCACCGACAGCATGGGTGAAACCATAGACAAAAAGACAGCCCAGTTTGACGAGGAAGTTCTAAAACAGGGAACCGTGATCATCAACAACGACGGTACAAGCAATTTAGGATGGCAAATAGAGCCGGTTATAAAAGGGCTCACATACAGCGTTGATTCACTCAATGTATACAAAAACGAATTAACGTTGCGCATACAGGGTATTCCCGAAAAGGACAGCCGATTAAGCGGCAAAGTACCCCTAAAGATCACAATGCCCGAAAACGTTGTATTATACTCTTCATCCGCATCCCCTGCAGTAAAAGAAGGCGACTCAATTATCGTAAGAACCGACCGTTCATTTGTTGAAATCTCCGATACGGTTGTTGAGGTTACAAAACCTGCAGCAGGCGAAGAAATTAAAGCGGTAGAAAAAATAAACATTCCGGAAACCTCTGCGCAGGAGGTAAAGATAACAATTAAATCCGGTGCAACGTTCAACAAACAAAGAATAGTAGCAGGAACAGAAGTACCCATAGATTTAACGCCTGACGGCAGGGAAACGTCAAAATGGAAGTTCCCCACACGCAGCGGCCTTATATACAAGTTCGGAACTCTTTCCGACAACGACAAAACCGTAACGATAAAAATATTCGGAACTCTTAATGACGGCAGTCCTTATACGGCAACCCCGGATGACATAGAAATACCCGATATTTATTTCAATGGCGGTGTAGAATCAACATCTCGTATAAGCGTACAAGGTGATGAAAACATAAAATGGAACTATTCAAGGGTTTCAGCCTCAATCGGCAGCTCTGCTTACGCAAGTGCTACAAAACCAATCAAAGGCGTTAGAAATGTGTCCTTCAACAACGGAGAAGGCTTTGATGTTCAAATCAATCTTGACGGCGCTGTATTCTCTCCGTCTCTTACGGATGAAAAGATATCAAAGTGGTTTACGAACTTTGAAAAAGAATTCAACAGCTACGGTTCGTTTAAATACAAGGCAATAGCAGGGGCAGAGGGCGGTGATGCATCTCCGTATGTTCTTGTTAACATACAGGGTGTGTCTTTATCCGATACGGTGTTGCAGGAAGCAAAGGGTATTGAACTCAACATTCCTTATACGGATATCAACGGCGCAACAAAGGAGTTCGGCTCTTTAAATCCAACGGTTTATTATGTGAACGATATTGTTAAAATAGCAATTGATGATGGGGTGTATTACGGACATCAAAGCCATCCTCTCTCTGCAAAACGAGGCAGTCATCTTACATCCGATTCGGGGGCAGACGGACAGGAGATACAGCTTATTCTTACCAATGCTCAATTTGACGATGAAAACCTTAACAGTATTTCTGAATGGTTTGCTCCGCTTTCTGTGTTCGGTTCTAATTTAACCTATTCCTACACTTCGCTCTCTGCCGACAAGACAAAACTGACTATAAAGGTTACAGGCACTCCTGACAGCAGCAACACAGAGACATCAGCCGTAGTTATAAAGCTTCCAAGCACGGCAATCCGTGGAGCATCGGAGTCTCTTTCGGATATTTCGGTTCAGGTGTTCTATTCTTCAAGTTCAATAGTTGCATCGCTTTTAAATGCCGATAATCTGTATGGAACCTCAACAAAACCGGTAAGTGGAATAAGATATGCCCCTCTCTCATCATCGGAAGGGGATTATGTAAGAGTGCGTGTTTATCTTGACGGAGGTAAATTTGTAAATACTCTTACAAGCGATAACGTTACAAAATGGTTTGCAGCATGGACAGGTAACGGAATATCAAACGCTTCTTATGAGCTTTTGTCCACAAGCAGTGACAGAACCACAGCCGATGTTGCACTGTGTGGAGTTCTTACGGTTGTTCCGGATATGGACAACTATTCGGCATTTGCTCTCAGCATTCCGTCAACGGACATAGAAAATGCTGACTTTACCTCTCCTGTTCAAACAACATTGTTCTATCATACAACAGACAGTATCTCCGTAGGCCTCTCAGATACATCCTTAGGAAGCGAGGCTTCTCCGATAACCGGAGTAAGATATATATCGCTTGACGATGGCGGAATTGATATAACAATTCTTCTTAAAAATTCAGAGTTTAACACAAGCGTAATAGATAATTCGGTAGTTACTAAATGGTTTGCCGGTTTTGTTGATATCATCAGGCCGGTTTATACCATAAAGGAACTTACAAACAATCTTATTACAATAAATATTAAGGGTGCGCTTTCTTCACCCGTAAGTGAACAAAACAAAAGCTTCTCTGTTGTTGTTTCCAAAAACTCAATAAAAGGCGGTTTGGTTGAAGATCTTGTACTGCCTGTTTATTACAGAACAACATCTCTTGTCAGTGCAACATTTGAAACACAAAACACCGATAAGTATTACGGAAGCTCTAATAATCCTATTCAAAGTGTACAGTATGCACCAATTAATTCGGGTAAGGGCATCCTTACAATAATAACTCTTAACGGCGCAAGATTTGTAGCAGGTCTTTCAAACGATGTTGAGCATTGGTTTGAGTCATGCAAAGACTATATTACAGGCGCTTCATATACAATAGAAGAGGGTGGGGCTCAAAAGAGTTATGCCGTAGTCAGAATAAAAGGTGGTTTTGTCTCTGCAAACGGAACAGCTTCTTCATTAAGCGTCAATATTGCATCAACGGATATAGAGGGCTATCTCCCGTCTGATGTTCAGGTTCAAAACGGATTTGACTATCAAATTACTGATGTGATTTCTGTGGCAATAGATTCCTCCTCAGTATATAAGGGTAGTGAACAATATCCCATAACAGGCACTATCGGTGTTGAGCTTAATAACAGCGAAGGGTATCCTGTAAGAATTGCTTTAAGAAATTCTGTATTCTCATCATCCCTTAGCGTAGGACAGGATGTCGCAAGCTGGTTTAACGCATTTACAAACCTTTCATTACCTGAAATAACGATATCCGAAATAAGCGAAAGAAGGGATGCTATTACGGTACTGGTTAAGGGAATATTAACAAAACAAACAGCCACGCCCGAGAACATATTCATAAAGATACCGCCTGATGCAATACAGGGATATCTGCCTGCCTCTCTTCCTGTGAGCTTGTTCTACGTGGTCAACAACAGCGTAACGGCATCATTTGCCATGGGTGAGGGAACGGACAGCTATGCAGGAACAACAAGCAATCCGTTCTCAACAATTCAGCATATTTCTCGCTCTGTTCAAATGAAAGTTGTTCTTTCCGGAGCGAAGTTTGCAAATATCAACTCATCATCGGTTGAAAAGTGGTTTGAAGCGTTTAAGCCCTATATCTCACCATCTAATGCTACATACGAACTGCTTGCAGGAGGTGAGGATACATCATACGCAATAATAAAAATTACGGGAGCATTGAACACAGATAACCTTACACCTCAAAAGATAATGCTCAGTATTCCAAAGGGTGATATCAAAAATGCAGCTCTCACAGAGGATATTCCGCTTGAGATGACATATGCTATCAGCGATGTTGTTTCTGCAATAGTATCAGAGGACGGGGAGAGCAACTTTGGATCAATTCGTTCACCGTTTACGGGAACGCGACATATAAGGGTTCTTGATCCGTCAGGCGAAGAGGGTAAGTTTATAAGGATACAGCTTTCAAACGCAAAATTCGTAAAGAATCTCAGTTCCGATTCAAATATACAGACATGGTTTAAAAACTGGACAACGCTTACTCATGCGGTATT
>JAQYLW010000091.1 GCA_028719825.1 Spirochaetales bacterium
CTCCTGTGATTTTAACGTAATTATTAATCTGATGTTTCAACTCTTGCTCTCCATCTTTTATGGATGTTTTATATGCTTTCTTAACTGAATTAATTACATTGTTTATTAACAAACGTTCTGTTGGATCTTCCCTGCGACGGATAAAGAAAGGCGGCAACATTTTCTTGTTTTTAGAAAAGCATACAACATATTCGTGGATAATATTAATATACTTTGCATTGCTTCGCTGCGCTTGTTTGGTTACAAACATACCAATAAAGTTTTTTCTTCCAAAAACACAATTACACACATCTATTAATGAAACCAATTCATTGTCATCTATACTTATGAATATAACGCCTGAGTCTGCTAACAAGTCACGTGATATTTCAATTCGTTTTTCAATATCACTTTTCCAATTTGAGTTTTTATCATTATATGAGAAACAGCTGGCTGTATTATATGGAGGATCAATATAAATACAATCTATAGCCCCGTGAAAGATATCAAAATCGTGACTCCGCATAACACTAAGATTATCACCAATATAAATTGCATTTTTTCTCATATAGTTAATTATATATCATTAAGTTCTATATAACTATAATGCTTTCCACATTCTACCCTTTATCCGCCACTGTATAGTAAATACTCTCCAATTCTTTCTTGCCCCAAAGTTGCGGAACGGGATAGAGTGGGTTTGCTTCTTTTTCGGCGTGAGTTGCAAGGGATGGGATATCTTCCTTTTTAATGTAGGTTGTTTTTGGAATATTCAATTTTTCGTTTAAATCACGAATTGTTTGTATAAACGCTTTTGCCGCCGTTTCCTCGGGTGTGAGTTCATCCGCAACCCCTATGCATATAGCGAGTTTTCGGAGTTTTTTATAAACACTCTTTCCGTACGCTTCAAGGACATATGGCAAAAGAACTGCATTTGCCTCACCGTGCGGAGTGTTATATTTCCCCGAAAGTGCATGAGACAAGGCATGAACATACCCTACGTAACTGCGTGTAAAAGCACACCCCGCAAGATACGCAGCCTTGGCCATAGCTGAGCGAGCAGCATAATCGTTACCGTTTGTATATGCCTTGTAAATATTGTTGTAAATAAGGCGGACGGCACATTTCGCTTCACGGCGCGTAAGTTTATAGCTTGATTTTCCTATGTAAGCTTCTATTGCATGTGTCATGGCATCCATCCCCGTTGTTGCGGTTAGAACGGGAGGAAGAGTAAGCGTAAAATGTGCATCAAGTACAGCATAATGAGGGATTAGCAGAAAATCATTTATGGCATATTTATTGCGTGTAAGCGCATCCACCACTACTGCGGCAAGCGTTGCTTCACTACCTGTTCCTGCGGTAGTAGGGATAGCTATCAACAACGGAATTTTATGCCTTACCTTTAATATGCCTTTCATTTTGCCGAGTGTTTTGTTTTTATTAACAACAAGCGCACCGATAGCCTTTGCACTGTCCATTGCAGAGCCTCCGCCTACGGCAATCAGGGAATCGCAGTGTGAACTTTTGTAAATATCTTTCCCTTTTTCCACAACAGCCGTGGTGGGGTTTGGTACTACAGCGTCGTATACAACATAATCTGTGTCACATTCCTCAAGAACTTTTTTTACACTCTCAATAAGACCAGCCGCAATACATCCCTTATCTGTAACAATAAGCGGATGTTTTTTGTTGTTTTTTTTAAGCACTTTCGATATCCCGTTTACACCGCCGTTTATAACCTCAGGTTCCCTATAGGGTAAAAAGGGATAGGCAATATACATACACCTTTGAAAGATTCTGCAAAATGCTTTTTTTATTATGTTCATATATTCACCTTTTATCCTTTTTGCAATATTCGCATAAATAATAGACATTTTTATCATTTTTTGTCTATTATTGTAAGCAAAAAGTGCATATTATTTAAAGACAGCGATTTTGAGAATATAATTGAATCAACAAAAGGGGAATTGTTATGGCAACAGGCGAATTATTCACTTCTGCAAACGAAAAACTTGTTTCTGAAATAATAAGAAAGCAACAAGCATTTTTCGCAAAAGGACAAACTCTTGATTATTCGTTCAGACTTAATGCGCTAAACAGCCTTTACAGAGCTATAAAAAGGGAGAGCGGCACATTAGCAGAAGCCGTTAAGAAGGATTTAGGCAAAAGCGATACTGAAAGTGCAATGTGTGAAATATCGCTTGCTCTGTCTGAAATATCATATCTCAAAAAACATCTTAAATCTTTTATGAAGCCCCGTTACGTTCACACCCCCATTGCTCACTTCCCGTCGCTCTCAAAAACCATATCATCTCCGTACGGAAATGTGCTGATTATCAGTCCGTGGAACTATCCAGTTTTGCTCACTCTTGAACCGCTCTCAAACGCCATAAGTGCAGGAAATACTGCAGTTATTAAACCCAGCGCCTATGCTCCAAACGTTTCAAAAGCCATAAAAGAACTCATAGAACAAACTTTCGGCGAGGAATATGTTGCCGTAATCGAAGGTGGCAGAGAGGAAAACTCTATTCTGTTGAATGCAAAGTTTGATTATATTTTCTTTACGGGAAGTAAAACCGTGGGGAAAACGGTAATGCAAAAAGCTGCAGAGCATCTTACTCCCGTTACGCTTGAACTTGGAGGGAAAAGTCCGTGCATTGTGCTGCAAGATGCTGCCCTTGAAACCTCTGCACGTCGCATAGTGTTTGGAAAATATCTGAACGCCGGTCAAACCTGCGTTGCGCCCGACTATATACTGATAGATAAGAGCATAAAAAAAGAATTTATAGACTGCGTAATTAAGGAAATCAATAAACAATTCACCTCCTCTCCCCTTACAAACTATTCTTACGGAAAGATAATATCGGAAAAACACTTTAACAGACTTTGTGCTCTTATAGAAAATCAAAAGGTTATATACGGTGGCAAAAGCGACAAAAAAACTCTAAAGATAGAACCCACGGTTATTGATGAGGTTACATTATCCAATCCCGTTATGCAGGAGGAAATATTCGGCCCCATTATGCCCATTATTGAAATAAGCTCACAAGAGGAAGCCATGGACATAATAAGATCTCTTGCCCATCCTCTTGCACTGTATGTATTTACTAAAAACAAAAAAGCGGCAAACAGTTTTATCAACAACCTTGGATTTGGAGGAGGATGTATAAACGACACCGTAGTTCATCTTGCTACTCCCTTCATGCCCTTTGGCGGGTTTGGCGAAAGCGGAATGGGCAGTTACCACGGCAAAAGCGGATTTGATGCCTTCTCTCATAAAAAATCCATCTTGGATAAAAAACTGTTTTTAGACCTTCCGATAAGATATCAGCCTTATACAAAGACAAAACGCCGTCTTATTGATTTGTTTTTAAAATAGCAGTTAGGGCGTCTAACAGTACCTCTACTTCACTTAGGGTGTTAAATAGCGAAAACGAGACCCTTACGGTTCCGCCGATATTGAATGTATTTAGTGTTTTATGCGCAAGAGGAGCACACTGTAAGCCAACCCTTGTAGCAATGCCGTATTGATTGTCAAGCAAAGAGGCTATAACAGCATTATCAACGTTTGAAGAAATAAAGGATACAACTCCGGTATTCTCCTTGTCGGTATCCCCAATAACGCTAATGCCGCTTATGGCGCTTAATCCTTTTATGCACTCCTCTCTAAGCTGTTTTTTATGGGAATGAATGTTCTCAATCCCATAGTTTTCTACAAATTTTATCCCCTCTCCCAAAGATAGAATACCGGGAATGTTTAACGTGCCTGCTTCAAATTTGTCGGGAAGAAAATCGGGCATATTATATGAAGATGAGAGACTTCCGGTTCCGCCAAAAATAAGGGGTTTGATTTTTTTTGCAAGCTCCTCTGTAATAATGGCCCCTCCTGCACCCTGAAGTCCCAAAAGCCCCTTGTGTGCGCTGAAAGCCAAAAAATCCGCTCCGATAGCAGACATATCAACCTTTACGCAGCCTGCGCTTTGAGCAGTATCAAGAACAAGGGGAATACGGAGTTTTTGTGCGATTCTTTTTGCATTCCCAAGCTCGTAAACATTTCCCGTAACGTTTGAGGCATGGTTTATAATAACGCATTTTATATTATCAACACATTTATCCTGATCTATGATATTTATGTTTATACCGTTCTCCGTAAGAGGACGAATAACGGCGTTATGTTCGTAAGGAGAAACCAAAACGGAGTCGTTTTTATTTAAAAAACCGTTTACAAATAGGTTTATACTCTCTGTAACCCCGCGTGTAAAAACAACGTATGAGTTCTTTGGTGCATTAAAAAAGCGTTTTACACTCTCACGAATATCAAATATTTTTTCTTCAAGATCAAACGAAGATGCTGATGTGCTTCTGTTGATATTTAAAGCGCCCTTTTCAAGATAATCGTTTAATATTTGTTTTACCCCGGGGCACTTTGGAAAAGATGTTGATGCATTATCAAGATATATCATTCAGCTCTCCGGGCTCTATGGTCCACATTTTAACAAGCGTCCAAAAATCCATAAGCGCATTTTTCAAAAACGGACGTACGTCTTTAACAACGCATATTATGCTGTAATTAACCCACCAAAACGGTCTAAGACCTGCCTTACCTCCCCTGTTCTTATAAAATGACAGCAATTTGGACGAAAGCCGTCTGACGGAAGGAGAGTTGCTTCTGTCTATTATTGGTATAAATTCTCTGTTACACTGAATTGCAAAAAAGGATGAAAGATACGTCCTGTATCCCATAAGCCATAAACGGGCAAAAAAATCATACGCTCTGCAATCCACATCTTTAATCTTTGAATCCACGTTCACGTCCAACAGAAAAACATTCCTTTTGTATATTCCCAAAAGCATAAACGGATAAAGGGTGTTCTGTATGGGATATTCGGGAATAACCGATATTATATCTGCCCTCACCCCGTCGTTGATTTTTGGAGCATAACAGGTTGGAAACACAACGTTCACATTGCTGTAAACATATGGTGAAACGCATGCTGTATGCTCGTCACTGTCAAAAATTCCAAGCACCGCATTTTTGTCAAACACCGTTATGTTATAGGAAGAATCCAAAAGCATTATGAACTCTTGTGTGGTTTCCTTTGCAATCATAACAACCATGTCAACTCTGTCGTATTCCTTTTGGAACACTGCCCAGTTCACAAAGCCGTAATCCTTTGTGCATTCTTCATTGAACTGTCTGTTTGACGGAATTATAACGAATATACTGTCTGCAAGGTGGTTTTCTTTTATAACGTTTATCTCACGAAATAAAAACTTATCTTCCCCTGTGTGAATTATCAATGCCGTAACGGTGTGAGCATTATCTGTTTTTTTGTCGCTTTGAAAAAGATTTTCTCGCGATGGATATATCTTCACACCGTTATAAAGCATATTTATACTCTTTTATACTCTTTGTCGGCTTGTCTGATAGTATTGATAAGCTCTGATCGTTTTACTCTGATCTGCTGCATGGAATCCCTAAAGCGAAGTGTTACGGTGTCGTCCTTCATGGTATCGTAGTCTATGGTAACACAATATGGAGTTCCAACCTCATCCTGACGGCGATATCTCTTGCCGATAGCAACGTTCTGATCATAAGAAACAGTATAGAACTCCCTCAATTCCGCAAGAATCTCCTTTGCCTTATCGGGAAGTCCGTCTTTCTTTACAAGCGGAAGAACAGCAACCTTTACAGGAGCTATAAGCGGATGGAAATGCAGCACAACACGGGTATCTCCATCTTCAAGCTGTTCCTCTTCATATGCATCGGAAAGCGCCATAAGAACGTTTCTGGTAAGCCCTGCCGATGTTTCGATAACATAGGGAGTATAACGCTTATTGCCGTTTTCCTGATCAAGATATGTAAGATCCTTTGATGAAAATTTCTGATGCTGTGTAAGATCGTAATCAGTTCTGTTATGAACACCCTCAAGCTCTTGAAAGCCCATGGGGAAGTTGAACTGAATGTCATAGGCATCCTTTGCATAAAATGCCAGCTCATCCTCTCCGTGTCGATGCCATCTGAGATTTTCGCTACGAATGCCCATCTTTTTATAAAAGTTCATTCTTTGCTCTCTCCAATAGGCAAACCATTTATCGTCCTCTCCCGGAGCGCAGAACCACTGCATTTCCATCTGTTCAAACTCGCAGGAACGGAAAATAAAATTCTTAGTGGTAATTTCATTTCTGAAGCTCTTACCCACCTGTGCTATTCCAAAGGGTATCTTAACCCTGCATGAATCAACAACATTTTTAAAATCAACGTATATTCCCTGTGCTGTTTCGGGGCGTAAATATACAACGTTTGCTGCGTCTTCTGATGCTCCGATATGCGACTTGAACATAAGGTTGAAATTTTTAGGTTCGGTAAACGACCCCTTGTTTCCACACACGGGGCATGGGGCTGAAAGATCTATTTGATCCGCTCTGAATCGGCTTTTACACACCTTACAGTCCACCATAGGATCCGAAAAGTTGGATACGTGACCGGAGGCTTCCCAAACACGGGGGTGCATTAGAATAGAAGCGTCAAGCCCAACTATGGATGAGTGATATTGTGTCATCTCCTTCCACCAGAAATCACGTATGTTGTTTTTTAACGCCACTCCGAAAGGACCGTAATCATATGCGCCGTTAAGTCCTCCGTATATCTCTGACGACTGAAAAATAAAGCCCCTTCGCTTACAAAGGGACACGATTTTATCCATTGTTACATTATCTGCCATTTGATGTCCTCAAGTTGTGATTAAACTTTTATGCAATCGCTTTTTATGTATTATAATTATTATATGTGATTGAGTTCAAAAAATAAACAGAACAATCACGGATAAGGAGGCTACATGGCTTTTTCTGGTGAAAAAATAAGGAACATTGCTCTTTTAGGTCATAACGGAGTTGGAAAAACACAGTTAAACGAGGCTATTTTGTATATTGCAGGCGCAATACCAAGCGCAGGAAGAACGGATGACGGCAAAACGGTCAGCGACTATACGGAAGAAGAAATTCAAAGAAAAATGTCTATACATGCATCCCTGTCCTCTTTTGAATACAACGCTCACAGGATAAACATACTTGACGCTCCGGGAACTGCTGACTTTGTTGGGGAATGCGTGCTTGTTATGAGGGCTTCGGAAACAGCAGTTATGGTAGTTGATGCCGTAAACGGACCGGAGATTGAAACTTTCAAGCTGTGGAGACGTCTTAACGAAAGGAACAAACCACGCCTTGTTTTCATTAATAAAATGGACAAGGACAGGGCAGATTTTGATAAGGTATATGACGAGCTTACGGAAGAATTTGACAAACACTTTTTACCCGTGGTAATTCCGATGGGACAGGGCGCGGATTATAAAGGTGTTATAGATATAATAGAACAAAAGGCATATTTTATTCAGTCCTCCGGTGCTCCTCAAAGCAAGGAAATCCCCGATGAATACAAGGAAAAGGTTGCCTCATATCGAGAAAAATTAATTGAGATTGCTGCAGAAGGGGCTGATGACCTTATGGAAAAATACTTTGCCGAAAACACGCTTTCGTACGAAGAGATAATACGCGGAGTAAAAGTTGGACTGGACAAGGCTACATTTGTTCCCGTGTTCTGCGGAAGTGCCGAAAAGTTGTCGGGCGTATTCCCGCTTTTGGATTTTGTAATCAACTTCTGCCCGTCTCCCGAAAACCGCAGGGATTACATATTAAACTCAAACGGTGAAAGAGAAGACATCCACATAAGCGACAACGGAGCATTCTCAGGCTACATCATTAAAACGGTCATCGACCAATTCTCCGGAAGAATGAACTTTATCAAGGTTGTTACGGGAGTATTAAAATCAGATACCGAAGTTAAAAATCCGGAAACCGGCAAAAAGGCCAGAATAGGAAAATTATACAGGGCGCTTGGTAAAAAGCTTATAGAAACTAACGAACTTAAAGCTGGTGACATAGGTATAATTACAAAATGCGAAATTGCTCCTACCAATTCAACAATTACATCAGATCCCGAGAGTACAACGCTGTTTGCCCCGTTGCGTTTCCCCTCACCCATATATTCGCTTTCAATTAAAGCGGACGATAAGAAGAACGAGGTAAAGATAAATGAACTGCTACACCGCATTACGGAAGAGGACATCACATTCAAAACTTCCTATAACGAAGAAACACAGGAAACAACAATATCCGGCATGGGATTGATTCACACCGATTTTGTTTTGTCTCTTATTAAAGACAAGCTAAAAGTGAACATAAATACGGCGCTTCCTAAAGTTGCATATCGCGAAACCATTACAAAAAAATCGCCCCTCACTGAGTTTACACATAAAAAACAAAGCGGAGGTCATGGACAGTATGCACGTGTTGTTATAGAAGCAGAACCGCTTCCACGTGGGGAATATTACCAATTCCAAAATATCATTAAGGGTATGGCCGTAAGCAAGGGTTATGTACCCGGTATAGAAAAAGGTCTTAAAGATGCAATGAAAGAAGGAGTTCTGGCAGGCTACCCCGTTGTTGATATCGGTATCACTCTGTCGGACGGTAAAGAACATCCTGTAGATTCATCCGAAATGGCATTCAGAATGGCATCATCCGGTGCTCTTAAAGAAGCCATGAGCAAGGCCGGTCCTGTTTTGTTAGAGCCGTTTGGTAAGCTTAAGGTTTATGCCGAAGCAAAGTATATCGGCGATATTCTATCGGATCTTTCATCACGCCGTGCGCGAGTAACCGGGCAAGAGGATTTTGGAAATCTTAGCGCAATAAACGCAGAAATTCCAATTTCTTCTACTCTTGATTATGCTATTGTACTAAAATCGCTCACAAGCGGCACAGGTTCGTTTGAACTGGAAGAGGATCATTATGAGCCTCTTGTCGGAAAAGGTGCCGATGAAGTTATAAGAGCAAAGAAAGAGGAGAGTAAATAATGAGAATTATTACAATTTCGCGTGAATTCGGATCGGGCGGACGTGAATTGGGAAAGCGTGTTGCCGATGAGCTGGGTTTTGAGTATTTCGACAAAGAGATTATTGTTGAAATAGCAAAAAAAGAGAATCTCGATGAAGAATATGTAAGTAAAACTCTACACAGCTCATTTGCACACAATTTTCAATATACATTCCATCACTCGTTTTTTGATCCGCTGTCATTAAACGTAACGCAGGCAAAGCTTTTGATAGAGCAAAAAAAGATTATCGAAGGCATAGCGGCAAACAACAAGGACTTTGTAATTGTTGGAAGGAATGCCGACTATATCCTACGTGCCTATAAGCCGTTTAAACTGTTTGTGTGTGCCTCTAAAGAGTCTAAACTCAACAGGTGCCGCGAACGCAGAGAAGGCTCTGATAAAATGGACGACAAAGAGATAGAGCGATATATGAACAAGATTGACAAGGCAAGAAAGGAAATATGCGCCATTGTTGCAGGCTCATCGTGGGGTGACAGGCAAAATTACAACCTTATTGTAAACACAACAGATGCAAACATAAAAAATGTTGCAACAGCAATTGCAGAATATGCCAAATATTACTTTGACAGGATTGAACAGTAGTTCATTCGCAGAATGAAAAATGAGTTCATTTGCACTCAGATAGGGACGAAAAAATTCTGTATCCTATTTGAGTGAACACAATAGAAAAAGCCAAGGAGGACAGCATAAACAAAATGTTGTCCTCTTTTATTGTACAAATATACAGCGAATTAAACGGAGAGGATGAAGAGGCGGTACTCACTATGGCAAAAGTGAAGATATTGTTCATATAATGCATTCCCCATGAGGGGAAAATACTGTTATGCCGTATGGTGATATACATGTAATAACACCCTATAAAAAAATATATCAGCAAAACGAAATGCCAATTTGAGTTTTCAACAACCTCTTTATTCTTAATATGCAAAAGTGAAAATACAACAGATGGAAGGAGAATAAACAACAGTCTTATAGCCCTGCTTGTTTTAAAATGAGTTATAAAGCTACTATATGCAAAAAGCGGTACAAGTCTGAATATCGCTTCTTCCATTGCCGTTTGAAAAAGCGTGAACAAACACAAAAACATCACTCCTGATACGCTTATACTCCCCAAGGTGGGAACAATATTGCCTATTACAAAAAGAGAGATTACAAAAAGGGATAGCAGCCAAAGCAACGAATAGCAGAGTGATATTTTAATTATTTTATTCACCATATTTAATATAGTATAATAAAAAAAGCCATTCCTAAGAATGGCTTTTTTATCTAATCTGATATTAGAAATCAATTCTTGCTTCAAGATAGATAGATCCAATTGCCTGCTGAACAATACCATTTGCATCTGTATTAACATTGTGATATTTACCGGAAGGTGCGACGAAAGTGTTACCAAATGTGGCACTATCCCATCTAAGGCGAAGCTGACAATTGTCAATAAGTGCTCTTGATGTTATATCAAGGTAAGGACGTACGTACACGGAACCATCTACTTTACCATCCTTCTTTGTACCAAGCGTTTCATGACCGACTCTTACTGATGCATACAGGTTGAACAGGTCGTGTGCATAGTTAAATCCAAGCATACCCTCGTATATAGCGTTTGCCGTAGCTCCCTCTAATGTCCATGAACCGTTCTTATATTTCTTGTTTGTTGCACTTGTAAACTCAAACTGCGGAGTGAGAGTGATTGCATCTGTTATATAAATTGGCAGTTCTAATGCGTAGATACCCTGGTTAAGAACATCCTGGAGACGGAATGTAATTCCTAAAGCGTTAATTGGGCGAAGAGCAAGTTTGAAAGAAAGTGCCTTATGCAGTACAACGTTGTTACTGTTAGAACCTTCTCCACCTCCGATTGCAGAACCACCGTCTCCCCATCCGTACAGGAAGTTTCCATCAGCTCTTCTGTAAACATATCCAAGGTCGTGTTCATTGCGATATGTTACAAAGTCAGGCTCGTTAGCATTTGCCCACAATCCAAGGTTATCAAGGAACCATGCATCAAGGTTCACTTTAAAGTCGCCCTTGTAGGCAAAGTTAAGAGAAGCTTCAATACCGTGTTGTTCATTGTAGTCAGCACCTGCAACACCTACTATATAATCATAAACCCACTTATTATTATTAAGAGATACGTTACCGTTTAAACCAACAGCAAGATCAACAAGGTCTGAATTCCACTTGTAACCCAAGCCGAACAACAGATGGCGCTGTGCGCCGAGTTTTTCATACACTGGGGGATTATTGGTAGACCCTTTTTGCAACTGCATCTTTGTTGACTGCATATAACCAAAAGCAGCAGAAAGGCTCATATTATCTGCAAGTTCAATTCCGTTTCCCTGAAGCAAAGCAACAACTCCGGGATCTTTTACATCATTATTGTTAATACCTCCATCAAGTGCCAATGAAAGAGCATATTTGTCATAAGTAAAGGTTACTGCAGGAATCCAGCCGCCCATAGCCCTTGCCTGATAACCTCTTGATTTTCCATCGCCATCATCTGTAAAAGTTTTAAATGCTGTTGCATATGTAAAGAAGGGGTCTGAAGCAATTGTGTTGCCGTTATCTATTTCAACTTCCCAACCTTGTGCATAGCGGGGCTGTGGCCATGTTCCGCTAATACCCAATTTAAGGTTCTTTTCTTTGTTAAATACAATGTTTGCATAATTGAGTGCAAGCTTAAACTGTACAGATTTACCTTCTACCCAAGGTGCTCCGGGGTTACCATTAGGACCAACCCATTCACTCATGAATCCAACATCGTTACCAGGTTTTAATCTTAATCCGGCTGTGGCATTAACCTCACCGAAGATTTTCCCCTCGCCTGTTGTATTGCCGATAAGCTCGTCAATTATAAAGTTCACCTTAGCATCTGACTTATCCATTAAGCCATATGTCCACTTTGATAAACCTTTTTCATAATCATAGCTATTCCAAGCTCCTAAGCGAAGTCGTGCCTTACCTGTAAAAACAGAGGCTGCAAAAACGCTTGATGCAAGAAGCAACGAAACAAGCAGAATTACTCCTATTCTTTTTTTCATTTTTTCCTCCATAATGGGAAATGGAGCATATTCTGCTGCCATCCCAATTAAAGCATTATGGTACTATATTAACATATTTTTTAAATAGTGTGCAAATATTATTACATTAAATAATTAATCCTTGGATAATCCTTGAATCATTGGGTCTTTTTCACTCCTTCGCACACAAAATTCCTTAGGCAGTACACAAAGTACAGCCTTGCGGATATTTTGGTGCTTAGAGAGCGAAAAATCCTCCAAGCATTCTGCGGATTGGGGATCCTTGGATCTTCGGATTGAGAATCCTTGGATCTTTGGCGACCTTTCCGAGGACAGCACGCCATTCCTCAAGTAGTACACAAAGAACAACTTTTCGGATATGGCGTGCTTCATCCTCGAAAATCTCATCCGAATCTCCTTCGGATTTGAGTTTGAGGTAAAATTACTCATAATCCTCCAAGCATTCTGCGGATTGGAATTGAGGAGTTGCTGCTTCCGAATATGCCAAACTCCTTAATCCAATCCTTGAAGATTCGAGCGTATTTTGTAAAATTGAGCCCAATAAAGCAAGTGCAGGCTGTACTTTGTGTACTGCCTAAGGAATTTTGTGTGCGAAGGAGTGAAAAAGACCCAATGATTCAAGGATTCAAGGATTTCATTTTTAAGGTGGATAGAGTATAGTTTATAAACATGACAACGAAAAAAACCTTTGTAC
>JAQYLW010000092.1 GCA_028719825.1 Spirochaetales bacterium
CGTGAAAAAGAAGAACAGCGCAGAGCCGATCTTGAAAGACGAAGAATAGCATTGGAAGAGCAAAAGATAAAGCGTGAAAACGAGCTGAAAGAAAGAGAAGCGAAACGCGAAAGGGAAATTGAAGAAAGAAGAATAAGACGAGAAGAGGAAACACTTCACCGCATTAAAGAAGCAGAACTCGCCGAACAAAAACGAAAGGATGATATTCAAAAACGGGCCCTTGAAAGACAACAGGAAGCGGAAGAACGCATCAGAAAACTATCCGCCCTTTCAAAAATAACATCATCCAAACCCTCTGTTACCGAACAAAACACAGCGCTCTCCTCTCCCCACCCCTCCTATACATCCGAGTATAAAGAAAACCCTAACCAAACCCACACCACGCTTGAAACGGCAAACAACGCCGACGAATGGGATGAGGTGATAGTGATTGACGATGATCAGGATGAGGAAAACAACATACCGATAGCAACAAACAATTCATCATCCGCATCCTCCTCAATGCCACAGACCACCCCTTATCAAAAGCCGCAAAACAAGGTTGAAAACAACGAGGATGATATAAACGATGAGATTTCCGGCATAGGCGGACTTGCCGAAAAAGTAACTTCTCCCAGATCGTTCAGATACTCCCCTCCAACAATAAATCTTTTATCAGAACATCCCTCAAAACGTCCTCCCTCATCCCCTATGGAGTTGGAAATTCAAATGACAACCCTAATTGAAACCCTAAAATCATACGGCATTAACTGCGAAAGAGACGGCTATATTCAGGGCCCCACCGTTACTCTGTTTAAAATCATACCCAGTATAGGGGTAAAGGCCTCAAAAATAATAAGCATTACAGACGATATTGCAAGAAATTTACAGGTGTCAAGTTCATCGGTAAGAGTGCTGCCTACAATCCCCGGCACAAGGAGTGTGGGTATAGAAATTCCTAATACAAGCAGGCAGATGGTGGCGTTTAAATCGCTTGTACCCTCTCTTATTACCAAGACGTTTAACCTTCCGTTCTCACTCGGACAAACTATAACCGGAGATATCACGGAAATAGACATTACAAAAACACCTCATCTACTTATTGCAGGAGCAACAGGATCGGGAAAGTCGGTATGCGTTAATTCCATGATAGCATCATTGTTGTTCAAAAAAGGGCCTGGCGAAGTAAGAATGATAATGGTGGATCCAAAGGTTGTTGAACTTCAAATGTACAACGGTATTCCTCACTTGCTTACACCGGTTATTACAGAACCCAAAAAGGCCATCAAAGCTCTGGACTTTGCCATTGAAGAAATGGAAAGAAGATACAGAATACTTGAATCGCTCCATGTGAGAAACATAACAGGGTATAATGAAAAACTCATTCAAGATAAGATTAAACGCGAAAGAATGCCGTATATTCTTATAATCGTTGATGAATTTGCAGACCTTATGCTTGTTGTGGGCAAAGAGTTAGAAGCAAGAATTGCACGCCTTGCGGCAAAGGCACGAGCAGTGGGAATACACCTTGTACTGGCAACACAGCGCCCCTCTGTGGATGTTATAACAGGAACGCTAAAAAACAACCTGCCGTCAAGAATTGCTTTCCGTGTTCCCTCGGGTATAGACAGCAGAACTATATTAGACGTATACGGAGCCGAAAAACTGCTGGGAAACGGAGATATGCTTTATAAAGCACCCGATGCCGCAGAGCCTGTAAGGATTCAGGGGGCATTCCTTTCGGATGAAGAAACAGAGCGCATAGTGGAATATTGTAAAACACAGGGCAGGCCAACATACATTGACGAATCGTGGTTTGAGGATCAAACCGACGAGGAAGATTGCTCGGATGAAACAGACGACGACTTTGACATAAGCGGCGGTGTGAATGAGGATCTTATAGAAAGAGCATGGCAAGTATGCTCTGAAAGCAAAAAATGTTCAACCTCCTACATACAAAGGAGATTGCATATAGGATATAACTCTGCCGCAAACATTGTTGAAGAGCTTGAAGCACGAGGAATTGTAGGTCCGCAGCAGGGTTCAAAACCAAGGGAGGTTCTTAAGTTTCCGCAATGAAAAAAATACCGTTTCAATTAGTATCACCGTACAAGCCATCCGATGAGCAAGAAAGAGTAGCCGCTACCCTTGCAGACGGACTCTTAAAAGGATATGAGAAGCAAACGCTTAAAGGGGTTACAGGGTCAGGTAAAACCTTTACTATGGCAAATATAATACAAAAGATTCAACGCCCTACCCTTGTGCTTTCTCACAACAAAACCCTTGCTGCACAGCTGTATAAAGAATTTAAATCATTTTTCCCAAACAATGCCGTTGAATACTTTGTATCTACATACGACTATTATCAGCCCGAAGCCTATGTTCCGGGCAAGGACTTGTATATAGAAAAAGAGGTGGATTTGAACGCCGAAATAGACAGGTTGCGCTTGCATGCTACCTTTTCGCTTATGGAAAGAACGGACTGCCTTGTAGTAAGCACGGTAAGCTGCATATATGGCCTTGGTACTCCTCAAAGCATTGAAGCGCTTGTATATATTTTTAAAGTCGGCGATATGTGGGACTCGAAAAAAATTTTATATCGCCTTGTAGAGATGCAGTATACTCGTAACGACACAGTGCTTGAAAGAGGAAATTTTACGGTTCGGGGCGACGTGCTTGAGCTATGGCCTGCATACCTTGATAATCCTGTGAGAATTTATGTTGACTGGGATACCATAACAAAGATAGAAACAATAGATCCGATAAACAGAAAGCCCGTTAAAACATACAATGAATACCCCGTATATCCTACAAAGCAATTTGTAATGCCCAAAACAGATATACTCTCTGCTATTTCACGAATCAAAAGCGAACTGAAGGACAGACTGGCATATTTTGAAAGCGAAGGAAAGGTGTTGGAGCGTGAACGTCTTAAAACACGAACGGAATACGACATTGATATGCTTGAAGAAATAGGCTATTGCTCCGGAATAGAAAATTACTCTCGCCCTCTTCAGGGCCGCCCCGAAGGCTCAAGACCCTCAGCCCTTCTGGATTACTTCCCCGATGACTTTGTTACGTTCATAGATGAAAGCCATGTTACTCTTTCGCAAATAGGAGCGATGTATGAGGGCGACCATTCAAGAAAACAAACGCTTGTTGATTACGGTTTCCGCCTGCCGTCGGCACTTGATAACAGACCGCTAAAAATGGCTGAATTCAACAGAATTGCCCCTGTTAGAATTTACGTTTCCGCAACACCGGGAGAAACGGAGATTAAAGAAAGCAAGCAGGTTGTTGAACAGATTTTACGTCCCACAGGGCTATTAGACCCCTCTGTTGAAGTTCGTCCGACAGAGGGACAAATGGAGAACCTGTATGGAGAAATACAACAAAGCATAAAACGGGGCGAGCGTGTTTTAATCACCACTCTTACAAAGAAAATGGCAGAGGAGCTTTCAAATTATCTTTTAAGCCTAAAAGTTAAAGTTACATACCTTCATAGTGAGATTGAAACAATAGACCGTGTTGAAATACTACGTGATCTTAGATCGGGAAAGTTTGACGTGCTTGTTGGAATTAACCTGCTACGTGAGGGGCTGGATCTGCCTGAGGTTGCCCTTGTTGCTATTTTGGATGCCGACAAAATCGGCTTTTTAAGAAGTGAAACCTCCCTGATTCAAACCATTGGACGAGCCGCACGACATGTTAACGGAAGGGTGATAATGTATGCGGACCGAATGAGCGACGCAATGGAAAAAGCAATTAAGGAAACCCAAAGAAGGCGTAAAATACAAAACGAATACAACCTTGCCCACGGAATAACACCCAAAAGCATAAACAAGGCAATAGAGAACATCTTGGACCGTGAGGAGGATGAAAAGAAGAATGCAGAGAAGCAGGAAATTGATGTAAGAAAATCAAGATACAATCTTCTTCTGCCATCAGACAAGAAGAAATATATCAAAGAGCTTGAAAAGGAAATGAAAAAGGCTGCAGAGGAGCTGAATTTTGAAAAAGCCGTAGTTTTACGCGATGAAATACTGTCGTTAAAAAAATAGGCGGTTTATTCTTCCTTGTAGTAAAGATACCATTTGTCCATCTTAAGCATCTTATATACCTTTTTGTAATTCTTTCTGTCGAAATGTGCAAAAGAAAGAAGCATATCCTCAAAAACGGTATTGTCTTTAAAAATATCAACCATATCGCTATACATCGAAACGCTGTTAAAAAATTCTTCCATTCCTGCTTCTATGTGATGATATTTTTTTTCTCTGTAAATATCGTTTTTTGTTTCATCCGCAAAGGTTATCTCCCCCTCTCCGTTTATAAATTCCACGCTTCTATCGGGAGATGTGAATATCTTTTCTATAAATCTGGATTTATTAACACGGTTTATTATGAAATGTTTTGGGAAATGCAAAAACGGAATTGAAGGAACTTGTTTTTCTCTAATATAAGGCAATCGCTGAATATAAAATGTCGGGATGATTTTATTCAATTCATTCTGAACAAACTTCTGCGACGTTCTTCTTCCCGATGTTCCCTCAACAATACAAAACAATTTTCCATTTGCCGTTTTGGCTTTGATATAAGAGGCATAATTCAGTTTTTCTCTTTCCTTTTCGTATAACTTGATCAATTCATCCTTATGACGTTTGATATAAAGGCTTTTGAAAACTGCTTTTATATTGTAATAGTCCAATATGCCTTTGGGGATTGTAGGATCCCTGAAATCGGTATCATAATGGGTGATATAATACTGCATACGAGGGGCATATATGTATTCCGTATTGAACTGCTTAAAAAATAAATTAAGACATTTTTGAATATAATAACCATCTCGTGAAAGCAACAGAATCGTGTCTATTCCCCTGTTCTTGCATTCATTTGCAATAAACGCGGAATATGACAGCACCATAGGCCCTACCACGTTAAACCCAAAGGCTTTGAGTCCAATATTATTTTTCCCGTGCGATGCTATAATATCTGCTATTATCGAATGGGCAAGATTCGGATGTTTTTTATAAAAGTGTCTTATGTAGTGTGTTTTTTTATTAAACAGCCTTTTGTCGGTTTGATAATGGTGGCAGTTAATTCCAAATAACGATGGAACAAAGTAATCGGTAAGCCTGTTGTCGCCTATATGGGTGAGTTCTGAGCTCTCAATATCAAGGTCCTTGCATAACACCCTAAATAAACCGCCAAAAAGCTTGGTTGTATTATGCTCACATGAAATGTAAATTTTATCTATGCCGCTATATCCGTTTTTTTGTAACAGCTGTCTTATAAATGACGTGGGAAGATACATATCACTTATGCAAACTATTCTGTATCCCCTGTTTTTATACTCATTAAACAAGGCTTGTATATCGCTGTTGGCAGTTAAAAATCTATCTTCGGCATCCAGCTCATCTTTTTCTAAATCTTTATATAAAGAAGGAGCAAATTGATATATCTCATGGATTGTAACATGCTTATGCAATTTTACATTCAAGAGAAATTCTGCCGTTTTTCGCCATTTGGCAAAGCCTTTCTTCCCTGTTTTATGTTCAATATATGAAAATATATTCTTGGGCGCATATAATTTACGAATTAGAAGCGTATCAAAAATGTCAAACGAGACAATCTTTTGTTCATTCTTCATATGCTTCTCCACGCAATTGTTTTGAATAAACTATGTTTTTTAAATGATAGAATATATCCACGAACCATTTCAATCGTTTTAGGTTGTCTTGCATTGACTTACGCGGGAATGCGGCTTCATATATGCACATATCCTTTATTTTAACATTTTTTTCCGCTTCCTTTTGATCTATCCATAAATTAATAAAGCACTCTGTGATATAGGCGCAAATTCGCCCTATCTTTGGCTGATCCTTACTTTTATCCGTTATTCTTTTATTTTCAAATTCAAACAGCATGGGGAAAAGCCATGAGCACATCTCACAAAACAGAGATGTTTTCATAATGAAATTGCATTTATATCTTGCGCTGTTCTTTTTTAGAATGCTGTCAAATAAATGCTCTTTGTCGCTGTTGCCACCCGTAAAGCACTTACGTGCCCAAAGCCAATCCTCGGATGGTATAAACGATGTAAACTCCCACTCGGTAGATACAAGCGTATTCCATTTTTTTACAGCTACAATATCAGAGTCGCCAATGAATTTAATAACGTTATCCTCTGTAAAATCCTCTGCTTTTTTTAAAAATGCCTGTTTGGATATGTGCTTTAAATAATGTCCGTTATCGCTTGATAAAACAGGTAAGCGTCTGTATTGCGTAAAACCTATATACTCACAGTCCTTATGAAGCGGCAGCCAATTTTTCCACACCCAATACCAGGCTGTAAGCTCGCCGTAATCGGGATTCTTTGCGGATATATTATCACCGCTGTTGTCGCCTAACATATCAAGACTTATTCCCGTACTCTCTCTGCCGGTTTGTATGGGAACAATACAGGTGCTGTTGTAACAGGAGTTATCTATTATGTTTTGACTGCTGTAATATACAGAAAATATTTGTACGCGCACGCTTTGCTCTCATCACCCCAAAAGAATATGCATTTTTTCTTTTATTGCTCTTAAATTTTCATTTCCTACGCGATTTGCTTTTTCCGTACCTGTTCTGATTATTTCCCTTAAACTGTCCTCGTGAGAATCCCAGTAGGCTCTTCTTTCACGAATAGGATCAAGCAAGGCATTCAGAGTTTCTCCGAGGCGTTTTTTACACGCAACACAGCCGATACTTGCATTTTTACACATTTCACAAATATTGTCGGCTTCGTCCGAAAAAGCTTTTTGATACGAAAAAATCGGACAGATTTCGGGACGACCCGGAATTTTTACGCTAATGCGCTCTGTGTCAGTAACTCCGTTTTTAACCTTTGCCGCTACCTCTTCGGCACTGTCTGTAAGGAATATGGCATTCCCCATGCTCTTACCCATTTTTGCTTTTCCGTCTATTCCTGCAAGACGCGGAGTTGCTGAAAGCATTATATCTGGCTCAACAATCTCGGTTTTGTATAATGCGTTAAACTTTCTTACTATTTGTCGTGCCATTTCAATGTGCGGACGTTGATCTTCGCCAACAGGCACAAGATGTGCATTACAAAAAGTTATATCGGCAGTTTGAGAAACAGGATATCCCAAAAACCCGTATGTCATTTCCTTATAGCCGTAATTCTTTGCTTCAGTTTTTATGGTAGGATTGTGTGAAAGTTGATTAACCGTAACCAGCATTGAATAAAAGATTGTAAGTTCTGCAATGGATGTTACCTGACTTTGCTGAACTATGGTTATAATTTCCGGGTCAAGCCCAACGGAAAGATTGTCTTTAGCAACGTCCATAATTGAATGTTCAAGCAGTTCCACGTTATCAAAATGCGTTGTTAACGCCTGAACATCAGCAAGCAGTATAAATGTTTCATATTCATTCTGAAGTGCAACACGTGATTTCAAACTGCCAACATAGTGTCCTAAGTGCAATTTGCCGGTAGTTCTATCACCTGTAAGTATTCTTTTTTTCATAACTTAAAATGTACCATAATAAAATGTGCATATTCAAGAATAGCAGCCTGTCAGGCTTCGTTGTCTGATATGATGTTTTTATATTTTTTGATTTTCCCTTCCCAACCGTTGTCGGAGGAATTATAAAATCGTCTGCCTACAAGGGATGAGGGCAGATATTGCTGTTCTACATAATGCCCGGGGTATAGATGAGGATATTTATATCCTATTCCATCCCCCTTTGCCTTGTCCCTGTTAGAATCTCTAAGATGAGAGGGTACATCCTCGGCTCTTACGCCCTCCTCAAGAACCTTTTCCGCATCAAAATACCCATTTACGCTATCGCTTTTGGGGCATAGAGCCAAGAAAAGAGCCGCATGCGCCAAATGATACTTACCCTCCGGAAAACCTACTCTGTCAAATGCCGCAGCATCCGATTCTACAATACTCACAGCCTGCGGATAGGCCATACCTACGTCCTCTGATGCAAGTATCAGCATACGTCTGAATATAAAGCGCGGATCTTCTCCTGCTTTATTCATGCGTGCAAGCCAATATAATGCGGCATCGGGATCGCTTCCCCTTAGGGATTTTATAAAAGCGCTTATAGTGTCGTAGTGCGCATCGCCGTCTTTGTCATAAACAAGCGATAAATTCTGCACCGTGCTTTTTGCTCTATCAAGGCTGATGTGCTTAACCCCATCAACTTCGGAGGTTGTTTTTATTATAAATTCAAGGGAATTCAACAGATGCCTTGCATCGCCCGATGAGGCCTTTACAAGATAAAGAAGGGCATCATCGTCTATTTTTAAATTTTTCAGTCTGCCATAGCCGTTTTCGGTGTCACTAAGCGCCCTTGAAGCAATGGATAGGAGATCTTCTTCGCTAAGGGATTCAAGAATAAAAACACAGGAGCGTGAAAGCAATGCCGAGTTCACTGAAAAATACGGATTTTCCGTTGTTGCTCCTATTAGGATTAACGTGCCGTTTTCCACATGATACAAAAGCGCATCCTGATGTGCTTTGTTCCACCTGTGGATTTCGTCAACAAACAAAACCGTGCGTTCTTCGTATAGTTTGTAGCGCATAATGGCATCGTCTATTTCTTTTTTCAAATCCGCAATGCCCGAAAGAACCGCATTCAAGGATGAAAAATGAGCAGAGGTTTTTTGAGCGATGATGTTGGCAAGCGTTGTTTTTCCGCTGCCGGGAGGCCCGGAGAGAATAATGGAAGAAAGGGCATCATTCTCAATTGCCTTGTATAAAAGAGAATCCTTATTGAGTATGTGGTGTTGCCCCATAAACTCTTCAAGAGTACGTGGTCGCATTCGGCTTGCAAGGGGCATTATATTCTGTTTTTTTGCAAAAAGACTATCGTTCACGGCTTTCCCTCTCTGCTTTGGCAATTTGCTCGCCAACCCTCAGTTCATTTACCCATTTGTTATAAATCAATGAAGTTATTATCTCCTCAATATCACCTGTATCTATTACAGGGAACGTATTAACCTCAGCTATCAATGCAAGATTGTCTGTGTTTGTCCTCCATGCATCATACGAATCATATATATTTTGCCACTGCTTATAAAGCGATGTTTGTTTAACGGATGATATCACATTCCTTATTCCCTGTTTTAATTCGCTTTGATATTTTGCAAGAAGGTAATCCGTATATGCATTGTTCACTCCGTCAAGCAAAGCGTAATTCTCCTTTGTGAGTTCGTCTTTTTCAAAAACCATTACATACTCGTTTGCTATTTGCTCGGATGAATCCTTAATGTAATTTTCAACATCCACAGCCAATGATCTGAGCCTTGTTTCCATAGCAGGTATTTCCTTTGCTCTAAGAATCAGCGCAGAGGAAGAGCCGAACAAGTCGCTTTGTTGCACCGATATGCTTTTGCTACGAATAAGCGCATATGATACGCTTTTATGCTGTATCTCCCTTGCCGTATTGTTCTTTAAACGCATTTCATTCTTCAAAAATTGCTCATCCGTATTCTTATCATTTTTTAATGAAGCACAAGAAACAACAAAAAAAAGCATAACGATACACAAAATAAAACCTATGTTTTTTTCCTTCATATTTTTATTATATCCTCTTAACGCGGTATTTGAAAAACACCGCCCTGATTTATTATAGTATTATTAAACGAGGTTTAATTTTCACTACTGATATACCTGCAGCCGCACTTTTATTTACGGCATTTATACTTCTTATTTTCTCGGCATTGCTATCCAGTATGGAAGCAGCATTTTCATCTTGTTCCATATTAAAAATCACGGTTAAAAACGATGAAGGGGACAAAAATGCAGGTCGGGTATTAAAGCTCTTAAACAGTTTTGACGCTACCCTTACAGGAATTCTTGTATGGATAAACTTTGTAAACATCACATATGAAACGCTTATTACAGTAGCCGTTGCTTCAACACGCGGAAGCACAGCTACTTTTCTTTCTGCCGTCGTTTCTGCAATTATTATAGCCATTGCGGGTGAAATTATCCCAAAGATGTGCGTTACAAAGAACCCCGAAGCGTTTATTATGCGATCTTCCGTATTGCTATGCTCAATACTAAAAATTGCTCAGCCTGTAACAAAGGCATTTTACAAAACCGCAGAATTCTTTGCCAGAAGCGCAATTAAAGAAAAAAGTAAAAACCTTGAAGAAGATGATATTGAGGATCTTACAAAAGAAGCAACAAAAAACGGAGAGATAGAAAAAGACACGGCAAAGCTTGTATTGGAAGCGCTTGATTTTGATGAAAAACAGGTAGCAAAATGCATGATAGCGTGGAAAGATGTTATCACCTTAAACGAACAGGATGATGCAGAAACCATATATAAAAAAATAAAAGACCAGCCCTATTCAAGACTGCCTGTTATAGACATGAACGGCAATGTTAAGGGAATACTGAATGTCACGCTTTTTTTAAGACGGTTTTTAATATCCGGAGAAGATGCAAACGTGAACAATGCAATCACGCGTGCCTTTTTTGTAAAAAAAGAAGAAAGAATAGACGATTTACTATCCCTAATGAGCGAGAATAAGGTTCATCTTGCCATTGTTCACGAAATTGACAAAAAAACCAACAAGCGAAGTTACCTTGGAATAATAACGCTTGAAGATATACTTGAAGAGCTTGTCGGCGAAATATGGGATGAAAGGGATGAGGTAAAATGACAATCGCATTTATATCACTTTTTGTTCTGCTTGCGCTTTCCGCTTTTTTTTCTGGTACTGAAGCCGCATATAACGCATTAAACGTGCTTAGATTAAAAAGAAAGGTTAAAAATCCTGCCACCACCGCTTGTCAGTATAAAAGGCTGTCGCTGTCACTTAAGATTAAAAGGAATTTCAGCTATTACATTACATCTGTTTTGCTTTGTAACAATGCCGTAAATCTCATTTTATCAAACGTGCTTACAATTATAGTGATACAAACATTGGGTGCACGTTATTCATTTGTTTCAACAATTATTTCCTCATCCCTCCTGATAGTTTTTGGTGAAATACTTCCAAAGCTCATTGGTGCTAAGAAGAGTGAAAAATGGGCGATAAGATCTTCTTATGCCATACTTATACTTTCTATAATTTTCTTTCCCATATCATTTCCGCTATATAAACTTATAAAATCAACAAGAAAAAAGGACGGCGACAGTACTATTACCCAAAAAGAGTTAGAGGCCGCAGTTGAAAAAATTAAGGATGACGGAATAATAGACAACAGCAAGGAAGAGCTGTTACAAAACGCAATAACATTTGACGAAAAATGCGCATACGAGATTTGCACCCCCAGAATAGACATAATCGGCATAGACATAGAAGATGATACCGAAGAATGGTTAAATACTATAATATCCTCTCAGTATTCTCGCCTTCCCATATACAGCGATTCTCCCGACAACCCTAAGGGAACCGTGTATGTGCCGGATTATCTTAAATATCTTATAGAAAACCCATCTGCTTCAAATGAACAAAAAAAGCAGGCCTTACTTCAAATGGTAAAACCACCCGTGTTTGTTCATCACACAATGAAGGCAGACGATGTTTATAAGCTTATGAACAAACAAAAGAACCACTTTGCCTTTGTGAGCGATGAATGGGGCGGAACATACGGAATAATAACCATGGATGATGCGCTTGAGGAGCTTGTAGGACAGATAAACGACGAGGATGATAATTTTGATGATCCTATTGAAATAACCGATGACGGCACATTTGTTGTAAGCGGCTCAGTTTTGCTTAAAGATCTGTTTGATTCTTTGAACATATCCTACAACGAGGACGAATATGAAAGCGTTACCATAGGCGGTCTTGCCGTAGAAATACTCAACGCATTTCCGGAAAGCGGAGATACCTTTTGCGTAAACGGCGTTAATTTTAAGATTACGGAAGTTGAAAGACGGCGTGTTAAAAAACTATCGGGCAGCGTTGTAGGCGGCAATTCCCTTTTTGAGGATTGATATAGCCCTTTCTGTATCGCTTTCGTTTAATACGGCAGCAAGCCTTATTTCATTCTTACCCTTTCCCTTGGTTGCATAGAAATCGGCAGCAGGTGCAAACATAACGGTTTCATTATTGTCGTTAAATTCGGTAAGCAGGAATTTTTGAAAATCATCGGCGTTATCAATGGGAAGGCTTGCCATAACATAAAAGGCTCCCTTTGGAGGCGACACCCTCACTCCTTCTATTTTTGACAGCTCACGAACCATTACATCACAGCGCTTTTTATACTCATTTTTAACGCTTTCAAAATAGTGCTCATCCGCACTGTTGTACATACAGGCTGCACCTATTTGATTTAAGGTTGATACCGATAAACGTGACTGAGCATACTTTGTGACACTTTCAATTATGTTTTTGTTTTTGGAAATCAACGCACCGACTCGCGCTCCACAGCATGAAAATCGCTTTGACACCGAATCTATAACAATAAGATGCTCCTTAACCTTATCGTTTTTAAGAATAGATGTAAGCTTGTCCCCTGTAAAGCATATTTCCCTGTATACCTCGTCACATACTATGTAAAGATTGTTCTGCACGGCAAAATCAATAATAACCGCCATATCTTTATCGTTAAGGATTGTACCGGTAGGATTGTTTGGATTTGTTATTAAAATTGCCTTGGTGTTCTTTCTTAACGCTTTTTTCAGCATTTGAGAATCTGCATAAAAATAATCGTTTTCAACGCTTGTGCTTAATGGAGTGATGCTGCCGCCTGCAGCCCTTATAATTGTATTGTAGTTTGGATAGAAGGGCTCCGGCACTATAACTCTGTCACCGGGGTTAAGAATAGCAAACATACTCATTGATATAGCTTCGCTTCCGCCGGTTGTTACAACTATTTCTTCATTATTCAAAACTATCCCTAAACGCTTATAATATTCCCTGATTGCATTTATCAATTCGCTCTGCCCCAAGGAAGGAGCATATGAATCAGCAATCAGATCGGCGCTTTTGATGGCGTCAAAATACGCCTTTGGTGTGGGAATATCGGGCTGTCCTATGTTCAGATGATATATTTTTATTCCTCTTTGTGCTGCGTCTACGGCATACGGATAAAACTTACGTATAGGCGATAAATGAGTTGTTTTTGCTTTTTTTGATAGTTCTAACATGGGTTTATTTTATATGTTAAACTTTACGTTTTTCAATGAGTTACATCAATTACAAAGCGATAAAAAACTACTGATATTCTATTGAAGTCCACAGAACAAAATACCTATTCTCCAAGTATGGCTATGGCACTGTCTATTGCGAATGTATCCGTAAGTCCCGATATATAGTCAAACAGCAGCTCTTTTTCTCCCTCACCTCTTGTTTGATAAACGGGGATTCTTTTATCAAGGTAACTCTTAAAATTATCTGCCATGGCGACCTTTTCTTTTAATAGAGCTTCGGGGCATTTTGTGTAGTTTGAATACAAATATTTAATATAATCAAACAAAAGCGTCAACAGACGCTCACGTTTTGCAGTTTCTGCATTCATATATTCGCTTTTATAAATATTTTTGTAGTTGAATGCAACAAACTCGGAAACAACTTCGTTAATGTCTTTGCTAAACCCAATCCCCTCTTCTTCCGAAGAATTTTCAACAAGGTTATTAACGAGAGAATTTATTATTTCTCCGTTTGTACACCCCAGATGCTTTTTTACCGATTGAGGTATGTCATCCATCTTTATCAACCCCATACGTGCGGCATCTTCTGCATCCCTGCCAAGATACGCTATGGAATCAGAAAATCTTACAACCACCCCTTCCCAAGTTGACGGAACAATGTGCGTTCTGTCTTTTATTGAATCAAAATCCTTTATAATAAAATCGGGTTTCATTTTGGATTTTCCAAAACTCTCTCCGCAGTGGGAAACAACACCGTCAAGCACGGCATAGGTAAGGTTCAACCCCTTAGTGCCAAGTGCTGTATGACGTAGCGTTCTAAGCGAGAGTAATTCGTGCTGAAACTCAGGGTCCCCTTCTTTTTTTGTTTCGTCCCAAAACTTTTGCAGTACTCTTTCTCCGACATGGCCAAAAGGAGTATGCCCTGTGTCGTGTCCTAACCCTATTGCCCACACAAGCTCACTGTCCAAGCCCAATGATGAGGCAATGCTCCCTGCAATACTTGCAACATGCATAGAGTGTTCCATACGAGTGCATATATGATCATTAGATGGAGCAAAGAAAACCTGTGTTTTGTGTTTCAAACGCCTGAATGGCATTGAATGCATTATGGCAGTACTGTCTCTGTAATAATCACTGCGTAAATCTTTTTCTCGCGTTTGATCACGACTTATTAAAGTTTCGTATGGAATACGATTTGTAAACTTATTTCTATCACAACTTGTACGGTGTATTCTCATATTCTAAATATATACTTTTATACGCGTGCTTGTCTTGTACGGTTCACCTTGTACAACCACGGCATATGATTATGGCTTGTAAACCCAGATTTACCCTATTAATGTCATTATAAATAAAAGAGGGTGCGCTGCACCCTCTTTTGTTAATTATACCTTTTTCAAACTTTTTCTGAGCTAGTTACGTTAAATGATATTGAGAGTGGTTGGTTAGCCATAGACGCTATTTCTAATAATGAATACCTATAGTCATGATGTCCAACTTTATTAATTAATTTAGTTTCTCCACTCCATTCATTTTTAAGGGTAATTTCTATACCCATTATACTGTCGTTGCAATAATATAATTTAACCGTTTGACCCTCAGTATAGTACGCTACTCTTAATTGTTTCGACTTATCCTTAACAGATTCATCAATATCTTGTGTAGTAGTATAGAATCCCCTATCCGCATCAGAAATGCCCACACCCGGTACCTTCAATTCCCCTATTGATACCTTGTATCCCCAAGACGCATTCAGGCTGATATTATCTGCTGTCACATAATATTCAGACAAGTCTGATATTTTTTCATCTCCGTTCATCCATCCTACAAGCTTTATACTATCAGGAGTTGTGGCTGTAACATTTTCACTTGTGCGCCTTCTGGATGTATCCAAGGTAACATTTACGTTTTCTGTAATTGATAGTTGTTCTTTCACCTTACCGTCCTTAGATATGTATTGATCAGAGCTGAATACACCATCTCTGGGATATAGCGTCAATTGATTATGTGAAAGAATAATATTGTCATCAGTAATC